>SLTF01000204.1 GCA_007130025.1 Spirochaetales bacterium
ATGCTTCTTCCGCTCCTCCTGGAGGCCACCTCGATCTATCCGGTGGTGGAAGCGCTCTTCTCCACCGCACCGCTCCACGGTGAGGGACTTGCCCGGGCGGCAACCGCCGGTGAGCTCCTGACGCACTTCTTCCGCCGGGAGGTTGACAAGGAGAAGGGGCTTCCCGAACCGTTTCTTCAGACGCTGCGCGAGGCGCTGGTATGGTACCCGGAGATTGACGACAGCGACGGCGACGCCGAAAAGGGCGTGCTCCTGCGCCTCTACCAGTCGCACGCCAACAACGCACAGAAGCAGGCCCTGCTGCAGCGATCCCTCTTCCTGCTCGAGGAGTTCTCGATCGACGAGGAGCAGCACCCCGCCCTTGCGAACCGCCTCGATCAGATTGCGCGCCTCTCGCAGATCGATTCGCCGTCGCTCGCCGATTCGGCCATCCACGCACGGTACATGCTCATCGACCGCGCCATTCTGCAGAGCCTGCGAAGCGAGAAGCGCTCGAAGGTCGACCGCGTCCTCGAGCTGATGCAGCAGTACCGCGACAATCCCACCATGCTCGGACGGCTGCGCGACAACATCGAGGACGCCGGACACTACGTACTGCCCGACCTGGCGCTTGCCGCCATCGGAAAGGATGCGGTCAAGGCCGATACCGCTCTGGAGGCCCTTGGGCGCCGCTTCAGCCGCGATCGCCGCTTCCTCGAGCAGCAGCGGGTCAAAAGCAATCACGGTGCCATCGCGATGGTTCGCGCAACAAACAACGCCGGCCGCATCGACACCGTCATTGCCGTGGGATCCGCGGCCAAAGCGTCCGGGCTCCTTGCGGATGTGAAGGCCGCCGGCGACGCGAACGAGGCGGTCATCCTGCTGGTCGCACCGAAGACGGCCGCGTGGGAAAAACTGGATGTCACGGTACTGCCGCACCCGCTGGTGAGCGTTGGCATGCTCACCGCGGAAGGGACACAGTCGTTTCGCACCTACACCACCGAGGCGGATCAACCGTCGAGCGGCACCCCGCCGGCCGAGCGCCCGGAGCTTCGCGACATGAACCCGCTGCAATTCCGCGAATTGCGAGTCGCGCGGTTTGCCAATTTCGCGATGAAGCAGCTCCATCATGCGGATTCGGTATGGGTCCTGCAGGCGGTGGCGAGCGCCAACCCCAGGGACGAGCGCCTGTTCGCGCTGGTCGACGTGCCCACCGCGCGCCTTGAGCTGGACGGCGACGGACGGATCCGCCGCATGGTTGCGCTGGAGAAGGTCTTCATGGACGCGGTCTACGCGATGCGGGCCGAACAGGCGCAGCGCAAACGGCGGCTCTACTGGAACCGGCTCATTATCAACATCCGAAGCGTCTTCAACGCCTCCATCGATCAGATTCGCGAATACGCCGGCGTGCTCGCCGCTCGCTTGTCGGATCTGGGTATTGAGAAACTGGTGATCTATTCGCGGAGGCCGGGCCCATCATCCGGCCGCGTCGAGGAAGTCGAGATGCTCTTTGAGAATATCTCGGGGACCAACTTCACCCTCCAGGGACGCACCCCGTCGGCTGACCTGCTTGAGCCAATGGACGACTACGTGGACAAGGTGGTTCGCGCGCGGCAGCGCGGCACCGTCTATCCCTACGAAATCATCAAGATGATCACCCGCTCCGGCTACCCGGTCTACGAGACCTTTCCCCGCGGAGACTTTGAAGAGTTCGACGTCGAAATCGATGGAGCGAAGACCCGTGCCGTGTCGGTGAAGGGTCGGGCCTACGGACGCAACAGCGGCAACATCGTCTTTGGTATCATTGGAAACCACCTCACCGGAGAGAAGAAGCCGGTACGCCGGGTGATCATTCTCTCCGACAGCACGGTTGATCTGGGATCTCTGGCTGAGGACGAATGCAGACGCATCAACGCCGCCCTCGACCTCGCCACCGAGCGCTCGATCCCCGTGGAGTGGCTCCCCATCTCCGCGGGCGCCCGCATCGACATGGAAAGCGGCACCGAAAACCTCGACTGGACCGCTGCCACCCTGCGCCGCATTATCGAGTTCACCCAGGCGGGCGGCGAGATCAACGTGATAGTCGCCGGCATCAACGTGGGCGCCCAATCCTACTGGAACGCCGAGGCGACCATGCTGATGCATACCCGCGGGCTGCTGATCATGACCGATGAGGCCTCGATGCTGCTCACCGGAAAGAAGGCGCTCGACTTCTCCGGCAGCGTGTCGGCCGAGAACAACGTGGGCATCGGCGGATTGAGTCGCATCATGGGCCCGAACGGTCAGGCACAACTCGGCGCGCGAAACCTCTACGAGGCCTACACCCTGCTGCTTCGCCACTACTCGCTGACCTACATCCATCCCGGTGCCCAGCGACCCGAGCGGCGGATCACCACCGACCCCGCCAACCGCGACGCGGGTGCCGCCCCGTATCGCGACACCCTCGGGCAGGGATTCACCACCGTGGGAGACATCTTCAGTCGGACGCTCAACCCGGACCGCAAGAAACCCTTCGACATGCGCCAGGTGATGCGCGCGGTGATCGACCAGGACGCCGATACGCTGGAGCGCTGGGGCGGGATGCAGGACGCGGAAACCTCCATCGTCTGGGAGGCCCGTCTCGGCGGCCACGCGGTCGGACTTATCGGTATCGAGAGCCGGTCGCTGACGCGGATTGGCGAAGTGCCCTACGACGGCCCCGAGTCGTGGACCGGCGGCACGCTCTTCCCGGTCTCTTCCAAAAAAACCGCCCGCGCCATCAACGCCTTCAGCGGACGCCTGCCGGTGGTGGTGCTTGCCAATCTCTCCGGATTTGACGGATCACCCGAGTCGCTTCGCAAGCTGCAGCTCGAGTACGGCGCCGAGATCGGCCGCGCGGTGGTGAACTTTCGCGGGCCGATAGTGTTTGTAGTGACCGCCCGGTATCACGGCGGTGCCTACGTGGTCTTCTCCAAGACACTCAACCCGTCGCTGCACGCCGTGGCGCTCGAAGGCTCGTTTGCCTCGGTCATTGGAGGGGCTCCGGCCGCCGCGGTGGTTTTTCCCGGCGTGGTTCGCAAGGAGACCTTCGGCGATCCGCGGGTAGTCGACGCGCAGCAGAAACTGCGCAAACCCGGCGGACTGTCTCAGAAGGAGTTTGACGACATTGTGCAGGAGGTCCAGGCTGAAAAGCAGGCAGCCCTCGCCGCTCGATTTGACGCGGTGCATTCGGTGGAGCGCGCCAAACAGGTGGGCTCCATCGACGAGATTGTCACCACGGCCAACCTGCGCCCCTATCTGATTCAGCGCATCGAGGCCGCTCAGGCTCGAAGCGAACCCCAGAACGGCTCGAGCTGAAGCTCGGCCTGCTCGGCGAGCTCTTCGACCACCGAATCCACAAGGCGCCCTCCGGGCGCCGCATGCACCGCGGATGCCGCGGCCTCTGGCTCCGGGGCGGCCATGGCGTTGATGGTTTCCCGCAATCCCGACTCAAGCCCCGCGAGGCTGTACCCGCCTTCCAGTACCGCAACCAGGCGGCCCGCCGCGCTGCGCTCGGCCACCGACACCAGCCGCTGAGTCATGGCGGCGAAGGCTCCCGACGTAAGAAGCATCGACCCCAGCGGATCCCGCTCGTGGGCGTCGTAGCCCGCGGAAATCAATACCAACTGCGGCGCAAACCGGTGAAGCAGCGGCACGATCAGCGAATCAAAGAGGTAGAGGTAGTCGTTGTCGGTTCGGCCCGCGGAGAGCGGAAGATTGAGCGAATAGCCCGCCCCGGCGTCGGTCCCGATCTCTTCCAGCCGACCGGTGCCGGGGAAGAGCGGATACTGGTGCAGCGAGACAAACAGTACGCCCGGATCGGCGGAGAAGTGGTGCATGGTGCCGTTGCCGTGGTGGACGTCCCAATCGACAACGGCAACCCGTTCCAAGCCGTGCGCGTGGCGGGCGTGTTCGGCGGCAACGGCAACGTTGTTGAAAAAACAGAAACCCATCGTGCGATCGCGCTCGGCGTGATGTCCCGGAGGCCGGGTGGCCACGAATGCGCGCCGCGAATCCCCAAGACAGACCGCATCAACTGCGGCACAGGCGCTTCCCGCGGCGCGCAGGGCTGCGGCAAAGCTGTGCCGATTGGCCGCGGTATCGGCGTCAAAAACCGTCACTTCGCGACCGGCGCTTGCGCGCACCGCGTCGAGGTGGCCAACGGTGTGCACCCGCGTGATCTGCTCGTCGGACGCGTCGCGACCGGACAGTATGGTGATACCGGGCTCACCCACCAGATCGGCCAGAACCGACGAGACCGAGTCCATGCGCTCAGGGCGTTCGGGGTGGCCGACCCCCGCGGAGTGCTCTCGACAGACCGGATCCGTATAGATACCTACAGGCTGCATGGTCGCCACTGTATCACCGAAGCGTGCGGGTTGTCTCTGTGACCCGGTATGAGTACCTTACTGCACATTGGCATTGCAAACACGACGCCGAACGTACCGAGGAGAATCCCTGCATGATACAGCAACCCATCACCGACCCCACCGTGGAGGAGCTCTACAGCCGTCTGCCGGAGGACCGCGTCGACAGCTTTCTGCTTGCCAACGGAGCGTACCGCGGCGCCCTGCTGCACGGGACCCGCATGGTGAACGAAGCGCGAATCAACCATGACCTCGGCCTGATCGAGACCCTGATCCTCGGTCACGCCTACCTTGCCGCGGGACTCCTGTCAACCAACGTAAAGGGAAACGACCGGATTTCCGTGGAGATCAGCTGTGACGGTCCGGTTACCGGACTCTTCGTGGAGGCAACCGCCGCGGGAACGGTCCGCGGCTACCTGAAGCAGAATCCCATTCCGCTGGAAACCGAGCCAACCTCACTCGACCCGCGGCAGTTCTTTGGCTCCGGCACCCTCGCGGTAACCAAGACCCTCGAGCGCTCGCGGCAGCCCTTCACGGGACGCATCACCATGCAGTACGGAAGCCTGGCACAGGACCTGGCCGCCTATTTTGCGGTGTCGGAGCAGACGCCAACGGCGGTGCACGTCAGTATCCAGTTTGATCCCGATGGTCGCGCCGTTGGAGCCGGAGGACTTCTGATTCAGGCCCTGCCCCAGATCGGGCAGTACGATGACCGCGAAGCCGCGCTGGACACCATCGACGAGGCAATTGCGAAGATTGGCTCAATTGGCTCCCTCTTTTCGCAGGGATGGACACCGCGGCGCATCCTGGACGAGCACTTCGCCTCTCTGGAGCCGATCATGCTCGGTGAGAAGCCAACGCGCTTCCACTGCCCCTGCACGCGAGAGCGCTTCCTGAGCTTCATCTCCGCGCTCTCCATTGACGAGCTGAACGATATTCGCAGCAATGGTCCCTTTCCGCTCTGCACCACCTGCCACAACTGCAACACCACCTACGAGTTCTCCCGCGAGGAGCTCGAAGAAGCCTACCAGATGGCGCGCTGAACGCGGCCGTTTTCACCAAGCTTCGGGGCAGTTACCGATGCTACCGTCTCGCCGCCGAGTGAATGAAGCGCATCACGGCCAACCCGTCGCGGGCACTCGACACCGGCGCGCGACCTGGTTCGCCAATGCACGCAACCGCGTCGGCCATCATGCCGGAGAAGTAGCCGGTAATCTCCGGCCTGCGTTCGCCGGTGTCCACCAGCGAACGATACCCTTCGTAGAAGGGGCTCTCCCGGCTCTCCTCCACCCGGAAGACGCCGTTTCCCACGGTCACCCGCCCCCGCTCGAGACTCAGCTCCACCTCAAAGACCAGGTGATCCCGCTCGGCGCCCACCTCGATCATCACCGGAACCCCGGCGGTACCGGCAGCACCGGTGGTAACCGTGGCGGCGAGCCATACCGACGAGCGGTTGCTGCGAAGCGATCCAAAGCGCCCCGCGGGTTTCAGCGATCCATTGGTCAGAAAATTGATGATGTCCACCAGGTGGGTGCCGTCGTGCAGCAGAACGCGGTCGTGCGGCGCGGTGCGGCCGAAGTAGAGCGCGGCGCGGACGGCCACAAGGGCTCCGTACCGACCACCGCACACAATTTCCCGGGCGCGGCGGTAATCGGCGGAGTAGCGTCGCTCGTGGTTGGTGACCACCGTGATGCGACCGCTCTGGTGCAGGCGCGCGATCGCTCGCGCGTTTCTCAGGGTGTTGGCAAGCGGCTTCTCGCAGACCGCTACCCGCACACCGTGGGCAACCGCCCGCTCCACCATGAACCGGTGCGAATCGGGGTGGGTCGCAATGCAGAGGATGTCCGGCCGTGACGCATCGAGCAGTTCATCGATGCCGGCGCAGACCAGCTCGCATCCCCAATCACGCGTGAACTCCTCACGCCGCTCGGGATCGGTATCACACCCGCCCACCAGCAGACAGTCGGGGTTCCCAACCACGGCGCCGGCGTGGGTACATGGCTTCTCGCGCCGCGTGTCGCGCTCGAGCAGCGATCCAATCCGTCCAAGGCCCACAATCGCACAGCGAACCGGCTCACCGTCCATGCATGAACTCCTCCCCGTGCGGTATCCTACGCGGCCCCGCACGCAGAGGCAAGCGGCGTCGGCAATGCAGTGCACCATCCTGCACTACCCCACCACTACCCGGTTTGTTGGTTGATTCAACCAACAAACCGTCATTCCCGCTGCAATCGGCCGTGGATGAGCGTGTCCCAGATGATGTCGCCGTAGCGGTTGATGAAGATCGGCCGCTGCGATTCGACGC
>SLTF01000197.1 GCA_007130025.1 Spirochaetales bacterium
TGTGAGGGCTCTGGAGGGAAACTATTCGGAGTCGGCAGCGACGGTTTGGTTCAAACGAATGCGGGTTCCTGCGCCCGCGCGGAAGAAGTAGTTCGTTCCCGACTCATCGCCGAGCAACTCGGCTCGGCCAAACGCATACAGAGCGCTCTCGAGGCGCAGAGAGAGATCAACGCGTGGCGAAATCTGAGCGATGACCTCTTTTCCGAGGATCAGTGCTCCGAAGGCCTGGGTCTCGGTAGCAAAGGCTTTCTCATAGTCGTGGTACCCAAACGCAAGATTGATCCGATACGGAACGTTTTTCTGGAACACCCGTGCGCGAATCTCGGTGGCAGTTCTGGTGTCAGAAACGGGACCGATGTCGCGGATTTCGAGGAACTCGCTCGTGCCATGAAACAGAGAGAGAACGACGTTGGGAACGAAGATTCCCGCTTCGTAGGAGCGATGGCTTTGGCGGTAGTCGCCTTCATCCGATGGACCATCGCTCAATGCGGTACGAATTGAGGCTTCCGCAAATCCAACGGTTCCAAAATTGAAGCGAAGCGCGGCGAGAACTCCCGGCTGGATGAGGCCCGGTTCTTCTTCGCTGTTATACACTCCAAGAAATGGCCCCACCGACAGTTCAACGTACTCGGCTCGATGACGAAAGAGCAGGTCGGCGCTGTTTCCGATTACCGGATCGCGTCGGAGGGCAAACTCCAGATCCACGGTGTCAAAAACCGGATGGACGAGCCCGGCGGAGAACCCCCACGGGTAGCTGTTTCTGGGTAAACCGGAATCGCCGGGATCGCGGTCGCGCGAGAACCCGAGGTTGCCAATCGAAAAGTCCGAGAACACTTCCGTAGCCGTGACCGTGGGCACCACGGTGAACGGGACAAGAAGCGCGCACAGAACGACACGGAACAGGCGGCCTGGTCGGTAAATCATGATTAAAACTCCGTTCGTATTCCGAAAAAGGCTTGGATGGCATCGGTAAGATCAAAGGGATAGACCTTCGCACGAAGGGTCATGTCCCACAGAACCCCGGATGTTGCTACGCGGAGAAAGGGTGAAAGAGACAGTTCTACCTGTTCATCGCCTTCGGGCGTGAACTGAATGGTGTTATCGATGCCGCCGTAGGCGCCACCCGTGAACGGATTCCCGATGAGGAGTTTCATGTTCAAGTCGAGAGATCCTTCTTCACCCGTCGGTCGTTGTTCGTAGAAGGCGGGATGCCAGAAGAGCGTCAGAAATATGCCGAAGGAGTCGAGTCGAACGCGCGGTTCGATCATGATGAAGAAATCGTCGAGGGATAGATCGTCTCCCGATCCATCCGGCGCCCAGTAAGGAAGACCCACCTGTGCCAGGAACTCGCCGCCGACGCCGGAGTCGAGGAAGAGCAGCATCCCGCCACGATACACCCCCGCGGCCGCTTCGGGGAACGTTGCGCCAACAAAGGTTTCAATTTTTACCTGTGAGTGGTTGAACATCACGCGACCGTCGCCGGAGAAGACCCCCGGACGGATCTGTTCGTCCTGATAGAGGTAGAGGTCGGCCGACCACCGGTCTGATCCAATGGGACCGCGCAGTTGGAGGCCGGTACCCCGAACGGCGTGAATGCCGTCGTACTGTACGCCGTCGGGAAAGTAGCGAAAGCCGGCATATTCGGAGGCGAATGGACGGGTGGCAAACCGCCGTTCAAACTCACGACCGGACGCAAACCGGTCGATGGAGCCGGTGAAATAGATCAGATCGAGCGGGGCACCAAAGACTTCCCGCGTAGTGGCTCGAGCGTATTGAAACCGCAGCGTGTTGTTGAACAGGGCGTTAATCCGCTCGACCTCGTCGTCGTCGTAGGGAGGTCCGGTCAACTCGGAGGGCTCTTCGATGCGTTGGTTTTGAAACCGAAAACCAACGTCTGCACCAAATTTGTACCCGCCTTCGAGGGCCATCTCCAGGTCAACACGGGTGGTGAGGCGAAACACATCCTCATCGAGGAATGCGCGACTCATCAGTTCGAGCCGGGGGACGCGGATGTCGGCCGAGAAGAGTGGGCCCGAAAGCCACACCGCAAGGAAAACAACACAGAGTGCACGGGACGGGGTCCTCACACGGTAACTCCTCTGGTCTATTCTACGCGAAACGGGAAAAAAAATCGAGCCCTCGAGCAATCACGGACCTCTAAACCCTCAATAGTATCGAAGGGATTTTGTCTTGACTTAACGCGGGATATGTATATGATTGGAGAGGCATGAGCGATTACCTTGACCCCAATAATGAGGAGTTGCTGAAAGACTTCTTCGTTGAAGCCGAGCTTCAGGTCGAGGTGCTGGAAAGCAATATCCTGGTGCTGGAAACCAACACCGCCGATGCAGATGCGATTGACGAAATCTTCCGCGCCGCCCACACGCTCAAAGGCGCGTCGGCCACCGTGCAGATGGACGAGTTGTCTACCTTTACGCACGTGGTTGAGGACGTACTGGACGCGATCCGCAGCGAAATCATCGCCGTCACCCCCGAAATTGTCGATACGCTCCTGCGATCCATCGATCTCATCAAAGAGATGCTCGCGATTCGCTCACGTGGGTCGGTCTATCAGGGAGACTCCTCCGCGCTGCGCGGGGCGCTCTCCGCGATTCTCGCACAGGAACCCGCGCCCGAAGCGCCGGCTGCAGCGGCGGATTCGGGAGTAGCTCGCGTTGAGGCTGCTGCCGGCGTCGCGGCGAGTCCGCAGTCCGCAGTTCCGGCAACGAATGCGGCGGATACCGCTGAGGTGATCGGCGCGCTGGAAGCCGGTGAGCGGGCTGCCCGGGTTGCGGTTACCTTTGACAAAGACAACCCCATGAATACCGTTGGTGGCATTCAGGTATTTGCGGCGTTGAAAAAGGTTGGGAGGGTCCTGAAGACCGAGCCCGATTTTGAGGCGCTGTATGAGGACAACTTCTTCCCCAGCGTAATCTACTTTGTTGGAACGCGTGAACCGTTCGACGTGGTGAAAAAGGCGGCTCACATTTCCGACGTTTCGACCGACGTTTCGGTGACCGAGCTCACGGTGGAATCGCCGGAATCAGCCCCTGACGCGCCTCCTGAGCCGGCGTCTCAGAGGCCACCCGCTGCGACACCGTTGGCCGCGGCGCCAGTCGCCGCGACGGCGGAGCCGGTGCCCCCAATCGCGGCGGGAGAAGCCGCCGCACCCGCTGCACCGACCGCACCCGCTGCGGAAGCAGAGGACGAGGGGAGCGAGCGCAAGAGCGGCGGTTCGATGCTCAGGGTGGAGAGTCGCCGCGTCGACAACCTGCTCAATCTCGTCAGCGAAACGGTGATCAACAAAGCGGGATTCAACCAGCTGGTGACGGAATTTGGCGACGCGTTGACGCGATTTGAGTCAACCGACCAGGAGTTCCGCGATCTGCTCAAAGCGCTGTTTGATTCGCTGCCCACCTACCTCGAACAGATGCAGCGCGGTGCCTCGGCCAAGCAGATCCGCAAAGAGATTGTTGGTCGGTATGGATCCCTCTACACCCTGCACGATGACTTTGAGAGCCGTCTGAAGGCATCGGTCGGTAAGTTCCGTTCGAACGCACAAAACCTGGGACGTATCGCCGGCGAACTGCAGGAGGGGGTGATGCGGATCCGCATGGTTCCCATTGCCCAGATCTTTTCGCGATTCCCCCGTCTGGTTCGGGACCTGTCCCGATCGCTTGAGAAAAAGATCAAGCTCGAGATCGAGGGTGAAGATACCGAACTCGACAAGTCCGTTATTGAAGATCTGCTCGATCCGCTCATTCATTGCGTGCGGAACTCAATTGACCATGGCATCGAGACGCCGGGCGACCGCCTTGAGGCGGGAAAACCGGAAGCCGGAACCGTGCTGCTGAAAGCCGGGAACGAAGGAAACATGATCGTCATCGAGATTTCTGATGACGGCCGAGGGATCAACGTCGATAAGGTGCGCGCCCGCGCGATCGATCGCGGCGTAATTCACCCGGGAAAGGCGCTGACCGACGTAGAAGCGTTCAATCTGATCTTCGATCCCGGGTTTTCCACCGCGGAGCGCATTACCAGCGTTTCCGGCCGCGGAGTCGGGCTTGATGTGGTGAAGCGACAGATCGAGAAACTCAACGGTACGGTGACGGTCTGGTCTGAGGCCGGAATGGGTACGCGGTTCACCATCAAGATCCCGCTGACGCTTGCCATCATCCAGGGGCTGCTCGTCCGGGTGGGAAAGGAAAAGTACGCAATTCCCATCACTTCGGTGATCGACAGTCACCGCATTCGCCCGACCGACATCAAGCTGATCGACAACTACGAAGTGTTCAACGTGCGTGACGATGTCGTCTCGCTGCTGCGCCTGAACCGGCTGTTTCAGATTCCGACCGAAGAGCAGAAAGAGCACCACTTTGTGGTCATCGTCGGAAGCGGGGACAAAAAGATGGGGCTCGTCGTGGATTCGCTGATCGGCGAAGAAGACGTTGTCATTAAACCCCTGCGCGATCATTACACCAACGCGCCCGGAATTGCCGGGGCAAACATCACCGGAGATGGTACGGTCTGCCTTATCATCGACGTGAGCCAGCTTCTGGAGTTGGGACTGAAACATGAAATGGAACAACGGAAACGACGTGAAACAACAATCCGATAACGTGGCCGTCTCGGGGTTCCGCAGTTTCGGTTTTGGCCGGGATGCGGCTGCCGACGAAGAGGTCGATCGCATCGATTTCAAGATGGTGACGTTCTCGCTCGCCGGAAAAGATTACGGGATTGACATCATGAAGGTGAAGGAGATCGCAAAGTTTGCGGGATTCACCTACGTTCCCAACACGCTTCCATTCGTGGCGGGAGTGTACAACCTGCGCGGCGAGATCATTTCCATCATCGATCTGAGGCTGATGTTCAATCAAACCGCGGAACGGCGCCCCGACGGTGAGGCCGAAGACGGTCTCATTCTCCGGCTAGAGAACAACCTGATCGGTGTGATCGTTGATTCAATTGACCGAGTGGTCGGAATATCCTCTGAGTCGATTCAGCCGCCCCATCCCATTTTTGCGGACATCAATATCAAGTATATCAGCGGGGTGGTAGAACACGATGAACGGCTCTACATCATCCTCGATGTAGAGCGCATCTTTGCGAAAGAGACCGAGGTGGCCCGAGATGTGCCGGAGCTTCCGGCCGCGGCGCGAATAGCACCTGCGGTTGAAGGCCCAGGTGCCCAAGCCGGAGCCAAAACAGACACCGATTTCGAGTTCGTGGTCGATGGGCTTGCTACCTTCAAGGTGCTCTACGCCGGCGACATCAATCGTGGTTGGATCCGCGACCGGTATCAGACCTGGCGTTCCATGAGAAGTGAGCAGGGCGTATCGGTTCAGTTTTCGGGTGTAGAAGACGCGGTCGACTTCGCCGGCACGTTCAGCTCCTCCGATACCGGCCGCCTGTGGGGCAAGCCATACTGGGACGGGGTGGCAGGAGTTGTTCCGACGGTGGATTCCGCCGTATTCAATGCATGGAATCCAGGATGCGGGAAGGGTTTCGAAACCTATTCGCTTGCCGCGATTCTCAAAGAAAAGAACCCGCAGAAGCGAATTCGCATCTGGGCGGGAGATAACGACCTTCTCAGCATATCTACCGCTCCAAGCGTGGTCCTGACGGCAGAGTCGGTTCCGTCGCACATGGAGTCCTACGTGACCCAGGGGACCGGCGGCATGACAATGTCGAGTGTGCTTCGCGACATGATCATGTTCGAGTACCACGACATTCTCAATCAGAGCAGCGTCCCCGAGTGCCATGTGATTCTCTGCCGTGATGTGCTTTCGGTGATCCCGGCTGCGGACCAGGAGAGGGTATTGAACAAGTTCCTGGAGACGCTCTCACCGCTGGGAGTTTTGATTATTGGCGACAACGAGCGACTCGATCACGACTCGCGATGGACGCGAATCAGCGACCGGATCAGCGCGTATCGGAAAAGCGAATGAGCTGGAGGAAACATGAGAGTTGAGTACATCAACCCCTTCGTTGAGGCGGCTTACAGCGTACTCAAAGAGGTCCTCGGAACCGAGGTCCATCGAGGGGAGCTCTACCTGAAATCGACATCAATGCCGGTGCTGGGGGTTGCTGCGTTGGTAGGACTGGCCGGTGACGTCGAGGGGCGCGTGCTGTTTGACATGACGAAAGACACTGCGATCAAAGTGGCTTCGACGATGCTCGAAAGCATGGAGATGGAACCGATCACCACGCTGAACGAGATGGGGCGGGCAAGCATCACGGAGTTGGCAAACATGATTACGGGGCAGGCGGTGACGAAACTGCACAACCTTGGATTCAAGTTCGACCTGACTCCACCGGCCATTTTTAGCGGTGATAACATGGAAATCAGCGATTCGGGCGTCGAAGCGTTGATTGTTCCCATGGAGCTTCCCCAGGGGAAGATAGAAATCAACGTTGCCGTCCGGGAACGCGGATAGTCGGCACACGGGGTAACCGAGGCGCAGTATGAAGACAAAACAGGATTTTCCAAGCATCAATGAGCGCAAGGCCGACGGTGTACGGGAAGACGGATCGCCCTATCGCGTGCTCATCGTAGACGATTCCATGTTTGTGACCAAGCAGATCAGCCAGATCCTGACCTCCGAAGGGTTTGACGTGGTTGGCATTGCCACCAACGGTGAGGAAGGACTGAACAAGTACAA
>SLTF01000003.1 GCA_007130025.1 Spirochaetales bacterium
ATGATAAACGCCTGTACCAGAAACGCGGTGGACTCGTCGCGAATGTCCGCGCCCTCACCGGCGCCAATGGCGTATCCGGCGGGAAGATCGCGTGCAATCTCCTGAACGGCGGCTTCAATATCACGGGTGATTTGCGCGCGGTTGCGAATACCCGATTCAAAATCGGCCCAGACGGAAACAGCCCGATTCATGTTCCGCCGCCTGATCACGCCGGTGGATGACTGAGGCTCGATGGTCGCCACCGAGCTCAACGGTACACGAAGTCCGTCGTTGGAAACAATCGAGACGTTTCGCAGGGCGGCAAGCGAGTCGCGGACCTCCGGCATATACTGGAGAACGATGTCAAATTCGTCGCCACCGCTGCGGAAGGTTCCCACCGGTGATCCGTTGATCGCCGTGCGAACCGTGTTGGCGATGCTCGCGGTGTTGATTCCGTAGTGGGCGGCTCGTCCGCGATCGATCTGCACCGAGAACTCCGGCTTTCCGGGTTCGAAATCGGTATCAACCGTCCGGAATTCCGAGTACCGCTGGAGGACCTCAAGAATCCTGCCTGCGATGTCGCCGAGTATCTCGTAATCGTCGCCGCGTACCTCGTAGGAGATATCGTTCCCCGTGGGGGGGCCACCGTCGGACGCCTCCACCGTGACAATCGCGCCCGTTGCTTCGCGGACCCGGTCTCGCAGACTGCGGATGGCATCTGCGCCGCGAATGGTCCGCTCGTTGAACGGCGAGAAGATCACGTTCACCGCGCCGCGGTGGCTCTCGGTGTCTGAGCCGTCGCTGCCGGCAACGGCCTCGAAATTCTCCCTTGAGCTCGGCGTGTCGCGGACGATCTGCTCGATCTGAGCGACGATGAGGTCGGTGCGTGCCACCGGGGTACCCTGCGGAGCCTCAATAGTGATGCGAGCGCGCTCCGGATCGAGGTTGGGAAAGAAGAGCGGGTCCCTGCCAATCACACCAAACATGACAATGCCTGCGACCACCACGGCCGTGATTGCCCCCACGGTCTTGGCGGCGTGTTTTGTCGCTTTTCGCAGAATTCGGACGTACCAGGCCTGAAACTTCATGAACAGCCCGCTTCCCTCGGACATCTTCTTTTGCTGCTTCTCGGAGACATTCATGAAGCGGGCACAGAAGACCGGGTTGATGGCGAGTGCTACAATGAGGGATGAGCTCAGCACCACAATGACCGTGATGGGGAGGTACTGCATGAAGTCACCCATCACCCCGGGCATGAAGATGATGGGAAGGAAGGCCAGGATGGTGGTGATGGTGCTCGCCGTAATGGCTCCTGCCACCTCACCGGTTCCGTCAATTGCGGCCTGGACCCGTGACTTGCCCATGGACGCGTGGCGGAAGATGTTTTCCACAATCACGATGCCGTTATCCACGAGCATCCCCAGGGCAAGGATCAGGCTGAAGAGCACGATCATGTTCAGCGTGACGCCGGAGAGCTGGAGCACAAAGAACGACAACAGCATCGATAACGGGATTGCGAGTGAGACAAAAAAGGAGTTGCGAAACCCCAGAAAGAAGACCGTCACCGCCAGCACCAGCAGAAAACCGGAGAACATGTTGTTCTCGAGGTCGGCAATCATGTCCCGAATGAACTTTGACTCATCGTAGGAAACGGTAACCTCGGTTCCGGCCGGCAAGGTTGGGCGAAGCTCTTCCACCCGCGCCGCGATCGCATCAACGATATCCAGGACGTTGGCACCCACCCGCTTCTTGACCGAGAGTGTGATCGCCGGTTCTCCGTTGAACCGGGCGATGGTCTGGTCCTGCATGGCCCGCATGCGCACAGCAGCGATGTCTGCAACCCGAACGGTGACGCCGTTGGCGGACACGCGAAGATTCTCAAGCTCATGGAGGTCGGCGAGCTCACCGGTTACCGCAAGCGAGTAGTTCTGCCGGCTTCCCCGCAGGGTTCCCCCCGGGATGGTGACGTTTTCGCGGCGGATCGCAGAGCTCACGTCGTCAATCGCAAAGCCGTAAGACGCCATGCGAAACGGATTCAACTCAACAGCAACCTCGCGTTCCTGCTTCCCCGTGATGTCGACGTCGAGAACTCCAGGCAGTCGCTTGAGCGCGTCACTCATGCGCTCCGCGGCATCCTCGATGATGGTGACCCCCTCGGGGTGGGAGAGGACGATGACGAAGAAGGGCCAGTCCGACACGCTGAACTCGCGCACAAAGGGACGGTCGGCGTCGGCGGGCAGGTTCGGCAGCGCCTGATCGACGCGATCCTTCACGCGCCGCAGCGCCGTTTCCACGTCGACGTCCGAGCTGAATTCGGCAAAAATAAAGGAGAGGTTCTGCCGACTCTGGGACGTCATGGTGATCAGCCCGTCCATGCCGTCGAGCTCCTGCTCGATGCGCTCGGTGATCAGGCTCTCGATGTCCGCGGCCGCAACGCCCACATAGGTGGTGGTGATGAAGATGTAGGGCTGCTTGATCTCGGGCGCAGACTCGCGCGGCAGGCCGATGTACGCCATGGTTCCCACCACGGCGATCAGCACCACCACCCCAAACACCGCCATGTTTTTCTGAATGAAGAGTTTGATCATCGGGCGGCCTCCGGGTTACTCAACAACCGAAACCGCGACGCCGTCGGTGAGGCGGTTCATCCCCTCCGAGACAATTCGGTCCCCATCGCGCAGCCCGGCAGTTACCACCGAAACCTCTTCGTCCGAGGGGCCCAGTTGCACCGTGCGCCGACGCGCGACGCCGTCTTCTATCACAAAGACCGAGAACTCGTTACCGCGGATCATGACGGCGCTGGTGGGGATGACAATCGCATCCGGCCATTCGCGAAGCGCTAGTCGCACCTGCGCGGTCTGTCCTGACAGGAGTGCTCCGTCGCCGTTTTCGATTTCGATTTCTGCCTCAAATGTGAGCCCGCGGTCCGAACGCGTGCGCGCGAAGCTCAACGGAGTACCGGACCAGATCCGATCCGGGAAGCTGGAGAAGCGAACCTCAGCGGTGCGGAGCTCCCGAACTCCGGCGATATCGGACTCCGGAACGCCAACGGCAATCCGCATTCGTGACAGGTCGGCGACGCGAAACACCACCGTCCCCGGCGCAATTTCGTCCAGCGGCTGCACGTGGCGGGCGGTGACAACGCCGTCCAGCGGCGCAATCGCAAGGGCGCCTTCTCGAGCGGTGCCCGCATCCAGGAGTTGGCTTCTCCGGTTCAGCCAGTCGAGCCGTGCCTGATCGACGCGCTGTTGCGTTGACACGCCCTGCTCGACAAACCGCTGTTCCCGTTCGTACGCCTCTCGGGCCATGCGCTCCGCGAGCACTGCAGTTTCGTGGTTGGTGATGGCCCGCCCTGCTTCGATGCGCGCCATGGACTGGCCCCGCGAGACCGGGTCACCCGGGCGCACCGCGACGGATTCTACGGTGCCGCCCATGTGAGCAATCACCCGCGCTTCCGACACCGCTCGCGCTTCGCCAAAATAGCTGCCGTACTCGGTGAAGCGACGGCGCTCCACGGTGAGGACACGGACCGGGAGGCGCTGCTCAGCGGCATGTGCGCCACCCTCGGCAGCCGCAACGTCGCGGCGCGCACACCCCGACACCACAAGGACCAGACTCGCAAGAAGCATACCCGTCAGCAGTACTGCCAACCGAAGGATGCGATGTTTCATGGTAATCTCCCTGCTGCGCTACGGCAGCGGCTCGGCGCCCTGCCCAACGGCAGCCTGCCGATCAAAATAGGACGAAAGAAAGTCAAATGAGGCGGCGTAGAGCGCAAGTTGCGCTGAGACCAGGCTTACTCGCGCGTCTTTCAACTCCAGCTGAGTGGAGATGCCCGCGTCAACGGAGAGCTGCGTCATTTCAAACGCGAGCTCGGCGGTTGCGACCGTACTGCGCGCCGACTCCATTCGAGCCTCCGCTTCAGTCAGGCTGAGCTCGATACGCTCGAGCTCGGTTCGGATGTCGTTTATTGCCTGGTTGAGCTCGACGCCCGCTGTTTCCAGCTCAAGGCGGGCCCGATTGAGGCGGCCCATCCGCGCGCCACCCGCATAGATGGGAACCTGTAGTTGCAGGCCCGCGCGGAGCGTTTGGGTTGGATCGGAAAAGGCAAGGCCCTCGTCGCGGGCGCTCCAGCCCCAGGTGACCGACCCCGACAGCGATGGGTAGAATTCGGCGCGCTGTGCCGCGACGCCCAGCTCGCGAAGTGTCTGTGCGCCGCGAAGGGCCTGCACATCGGGGCGTGCGCCGAGCGCATCAGACAGCGAGGCAGGGGCCGGCCGCGCCGGAACTTCGCTCAGCGATCCAATAAGGCGCAGTTCGGCTCCCGGTTCAATTCCCGCAAAGGCTCGCAGGTTGGCACGCGCAAGCGCGCTGTTTCGTTCGGCGAGGGTCACCTCAGGAACGGTTGATCGCCACGCCAGCTCCGCGCGCAGCACGTCGAGCTGCGAGGCCACGCCGGCCTCGGCCCGGCGACGAACGTCGTCGTACGCTTCCCGGGCGAGCTCCTCGGACGCGCGTCGTACGGCTACCACTTCTTCCAGCAGGATCGCCTGGTAAAAGAGCTTCTTGGCGCCGGTCAGCACCGCTTGACGCCGCGCCTCAAAGACCGATGCGGTCAGGTCGTCGGCTCGTCGACTCGCCTCAAGGGCGCGGAAGGCGCTCAGGTCAAAGATCAACTGCTGAATCGAGACACCGCCGCTCAGCTCGTTAAACGGCTCCTGAGTGAAACTCATGCCGCCAAAGCTCTGCTCGGTTTCCAGAAGGCTCCGCGTCAGCGACGCCTGCGCTCCAATATTGGGTCGGGTAAGCGCCCGCGTTACGGTTACGTCGGTCTCCGTCACTCCCTGCTCAATCCGGGCGCTATCGAGCGCCAGACTGTTACGCTCCACCAGGTCGAGAAACTCGGGCAGGCTCAGAACCACCGGCTGCCCATGGGCAACCGCCGAGATAATGAGAATCAGAACTGTTGTCAACAATGCTTTCACAAGACACCGCTCCCCGGAGGAGCAAATCGTGCGCGCTCCCACGGGTACAAAGTAAGCACGCCATCACACGCAGTCAACGACGAAACGTGAAGCCGTAAACAGACCGGGCCACCAGGTTCCCGAGCGCACTCGGGAACCAATTCCCGTCAGCGCGGATCGAGCTCCGAGATCATCAGCTGCGCATCGGCGGTTGCGCCACCGAATGTTCCCACCCAGATATTGTACATGCCGGACTGCGGCTTCGGGAAGACGATCACCGGGTTAACGCCTACGGTGTCGTCATCAAAATGCCACCGACCATCAGGCGAGTTCACCAGAAATACCGTGTCTTCATCGGATTCAACGTAAATGTACAATGAGAAAGATCCCGCCTGGTATACCAGGTCAACATCGGGCGCCGCCGCATAGATGTACCCATACCCAAGGGAGGAAGGAATCGCATCCGATCCACCCGCATCGAGCTGCACCACTACCGGGTCGGGGATGAACCCCGCTTCCAGGCGCTGCGTGCCATAGAGCGGTTGACCGGAAATATCCTGAGCGATCACTCCGGCGGCAGCGAAACTAACCAGAAAGAGAAACAGAACAACGCGCCTTCCTCGCATACGTGCTCCTTTGCCGAAGTCCCGCTTCGGCTCATGCGAAAGATCTTCCCTTCCTGTACCCCCGATGGCCGGCAACTGTCAATCTGCGCATCTGCCTGTCTGTCGCACGTGCGAAAAACATGGTATGATTCCGGCCATGGCAGAGGTGTTAGAACGCTTCCGGTACTCTCTCGAGTCTGACGCGAGCGTGGTGCCGGTGGCGCTGCTCTCACTCGCGGATCCGGACCTTGCCGGACTGACGGATGTACCGCTTCACTGTCCGGCGGTTGTTGCACGGCAGGAGGAACAGATCGTTGGCGCCGCCCTGCTGGTGCACGATCACGACTCGATGGAAGTGATCAATCTGGCGGTGGATCCCTCCTGGCAGGGGCAGGGGGTCGGCACCACACTTCTTGAGCGCTCGATCGCACACGCCCGGGAGAAGGGTGTGCGGCGGCTCATCATTCGTACCGCTTCCACCAGCGTTCGGCAGCTGCTTCTCTATCAAAGGGTGGGGTTTCGGCTCAGCACCATCGACCACGGACACTTCACCCGCAACTACTTCCGGCCGGTCATTGAGAACGGAGTGCGCTGCATTGACCGCGTTACCCTGGCGTTTCCGATGCTCCGCGACGAGGAACGGCGCGCCCTGGTGGACGAATACTGGTGCGATTTCGTTCTGCGCAACGGCACATTCGCCGGTGTGGACTACGCGGTCTGGTCGTTTGGTGACGGGCCGCTCCTCGCAAATCAGCTTCTGAACCTGGTAATCGACGGCCGAAAGCAGGCCACGGCGACCCTGCAGGCAACGCTCGAACTGGAGGGCGAGGCGGCCCCGGTGGTGGGTGGGGTCAGCGTGATCACCTACGCAGACGGATCACCCGGGGCCATCATACAGACCACCGGGGTGGAGGTGGTTCCCTTCTCCGAGGTGGGAGCCGAACACGCCCGGCTTGAGGGCGAGGGAGACCTGAGTCTCGAACAGTGGCGCCGCGATCACGAACGGTTCTTTTTGCGAGAGCTGGCGCGGCACGGGCGGCCGTTCTCCCCAGACCTTCCGGTGGTGTGCGAGCGCTTTGCCCTGTTGGACGTCAATCGAGAGCTGGCCTAC
>SLTF01000395.1 GCA_007130025.1 Spirochaetales bacterium
CCGACCTTGCACCGAGATGACGCGCGACATCCGGCAGGCGCGCGAATTCATCAGCAAGGCCGGGACGCAGGACCATCAAGCGCAAACGCTCTTCGCCGCCGGTGCGCACCAGGCGCACCGCACCAAAGCGCGACGCGGTTTCGCGCAGCAGCGGCGCGACAGCAGATGGCAGGGGATACTTCGCGAGTGATTCCAGGCTCGCGAGCAATTCATCAACGCCAAAACCAGAGGCGTTGGCATTCCACACCGACAAGGCCGTCAGTCGATATGTGTGGATATGCTCCGGCATTTTCTCCAGCTCGGCAAAGCGCCCCAGGCAAATCCGCGCCTCCTCATAGCGCGGCGAATCCACCTCGACCAGGATGGTGAGGTCGCTCTGTATGATCAGCGGGTTGGCAGGAGACATGGTGGGGAGGCGGCTGGCGGGTGCCCCAGGGCCAGGGACGCGGATAAGCTACTCCGTCCCACAGGTTTGCAAGCCCTCCTCGGCGTGCAAGTGCAAACAAAAATCAACAAAAAACGGGAGGCACAGTTTCGCCCACCGGGGTCTTGCGGGCCGCTCTCTCATCGGAGTTCCTCCCAGCTCAATCCAAACCGCGCCAAGTATTTGCGCAAGCGGTCGGCGTCGTTGGGCTTCTCCTTCTTCATCCGGGACACGGCGAACAATTTCCTTCCGGCCTCGGAGAGCGTTCGGCAGCGGCGACAGGCCGCGATCACATGCTCGAGCTGCACCAGGTCGAACGGATCGATTTCAGCCCGCCGTTCTTCACTGAGCAGCGCACCGTCGCCCAGGGGTCCGGCTTTCGCCGCCGGTTGCCATGCCTCGCGCAGGCGCGTGATTTCGGCGTCTACACACGCTTTCGTGATGCGCCCCTTCGGAGCCAGGGTCGCCATTCGAGTGACGGCGGCATTCAAGTCGCGGAAATTTGCGCTCCACGGCGCGTCGGGCCCGAGGGCGAATTTCAGAAATGCCTGCCGCGCTTCGCGGTTTATCCGCACCTGCCTGCGGTTCGCCCGCGAATAACGTTCCAGCTCGTAATCCACATTGCCAGGGATGTCTTCACGCCTTTCAGCAAGGCCGGGCAGGCCAAAGGTCCACAGATTGATGCGCGCCAGCAGGTCTTCCCGGAACCGACCCTTGGCCACCAACTCTTGTAGGTTGCGGTTGGTACCCGCGATCATTTGAAAATCGCTTCGTACCGGCTTGTCGCTACCCATTGGCAGGAAGGTCTTTTCCTCTAGCGCGCGTAATAACATCGCCTGCTCATCAAGTCCCAGCTCGCCGATCTCATCCAGAAACACCAAGCCCTTGTCCGCCTCCCTTAACAACCCCGCGCGATCAGACTGCGCTCCGGTGAACGCGCCGCGCCGATGTCCGAACAAGGTGGACATCGCATGATCCCCGCGCAAGGTCGCACAATTCACCTCCACGAAACTCCCGCTCAACCCCGCGCGCGACTGGCGCAGCTCGTAGATCCTTCCCGCCAGCACCGACTTGCCCGCACCCGTCGGTCCCGTGATCAGGATGGGCTCACGCGAGTTGACCGCCACCAGCTCGATCTCTCCGATCAGTCGGTTGAAAGCTTCGTTTTTTGTGGGGATGCCGCTTTTGAGAATGTCCAATGTGCGTGCCTGCTCTTCGGCGAAGCGCGTCGCCAAGCGGTCGTATTTCGACAGATCCAGATCGATGATCTCATAGCTGCCCTCCGTTCCCACTGTGCGCCGCGACCTGCGGGTGGGCGAGGTCTGCAGCAACCGCGCCGGAACAAATTGCGCCTCGTTCAACAGGAACCAGCAGATCTGCGCCACATGCGTTCCCGTGGTTAGGTGGATCAGGTAATCCTCGCTGTCCGGCTGGAAATCGTAGTCGCGCACGAAGTCATACAACCGACCATACACCTCCTCGAAATCCCATGGATCCTTGAGCGAGAAATCGTGCGTCACCACGGTGGTCTCGGGCGAGATCATCGCAATGTCCGCCACCACCTGGCTGGCGATCTTCCGGTAGCTCGGCTCGACCAGAAGCTCCAGCCGGTCGAGCAGTAGATCCTCATGCTGGCACATCGCCACCGTTGGTCGCCATCGCTCCCAGCGCTCCGGGCCCGCCCCGCGGTCCAGAGAGGTTCCGAGAAAGCCAAGGCAGACGATTGGTTTGCGGCTGTCCATTTAGAGATAAAACATTATCCAGAAAGATAAAAAATCAAGCTCTAACTTCGACTGCTCAAGGGGCCGGAAGATTTTTCTAAAAAAATTTTCCTTTGTTTTATGGGGGGTGCAGCTGATTTCGGCCTCAGTGTGGAAAAGTTGGCACGCTTCTGGCGGAAGGTGTCTTGAACAACACACCCATACTGATTATGGCAAATAGCACCCTATTCCAAAGCCGCCCCGGCCAACTCGCCCCGAATGCGGACACCCGCAACGAGGCCGGCGGCACCGCCTACACCCTGCCGCCCAGGCAGGCGCTCGCCCAGTTTGCCGCGACCGGCTGCCTGAACGGCACCTACTATGCCTCCGCGCAGACCCAGCTTGACCAGATCCTCGCGCTCTGCGAGAACGTGCCCGCCGACTTCATCGCTCGCACTGCAGTCCACTGCCGCGAACGAGGATTCATGAAGGACGTGCCCGCGCTACTGTGTGCCATCCTCGCGGTCCGCGATGGTGATCTCCTCGTTCGCATCTTTGACCGGGTGATCGATGACGCCCGAATGCTGCGCAATTTCGTCCAGATCATCCGCTCGGGGGCGGTCGGCCGCAAATCGCTCGGCACTCGTCCTCAGCGCCTCGTGCGCGGTTGGTTTGAGTCGCGAGCGGATGAGGTTGTGTTCCGTTCTAGCGTCGGCACCGCGCCCTCGTTGGCCGATATCGTGAAAATGACGCACCCGCATCCCGCCACCCGGTCGCGTGAGGCGCTCTACGGCTACCTGATCGGTCGCCCGCACGATACCGCTGCATTGCCGCGCCTCGTGCGCGAGTTTGAGACCTGGAAATCCGCCGATGGCGGCCCGCTGCCTGATGTGCCTTTCCAGATGCTCACCGCCCGATCGCTGAACGCCGACCAATGGCGACAGATTGCCCGGCGCGCCTCCTGGCAGACCACCCGGATGAACCTCAACACCTTCGCCCGCCACGGCGTCTACTCGTGTCCGAAGGCGGTGCGGATCATCGCCGACCGTCTTCGCAGCGAGCACTTGGTGCGTCGCGCCAAGGTGTTTCCCTACCAGCTTATGGCTGCGTTCTGGAATATCGGTGATGCCGTTCCGCCTGAAATTCGTGAAGCGCTGCAGGACGCCATGGAGATCTCCGTCTCCAATGTGCCTCGCGTGCGCGGACAGGTGGTGGTGGCACCGGATGTCTCGGGTTCCATGCACTCGCCCGTGACCGGCTACCGCAAAGGTTCGTCCAGCACCGTCCGCTGCATCGATGTGGCCGCGCTCGTCGCCGCCGCCATCCTGCGCCAAAACCCGCAGGCCTCCGTGCTGCCCTTCGAGAGCAGGGTGGTTAATGTGCGGCTGAACCCGCGCGACTCGGTGATGAGCAACGCAGCTGCGCTGGCCTCGCTGCCCACCGGCGGCACCAATTGCAGCGCGGTGCTCGCCCACCTCAACGCTCGCAAGGCGCGCGCCGACCTCGTCATCTATGTTTCCGACAACGAATCATGGATGGACACACCCTGGCACGGACGCTTCGGTGGGTCGCCCACCGCGACCATGGCCGAGTGGAGCGTGTTCAAGCAGCGCAACCCGGCCGCGCGCATGGTCTGCATCGACATCCAGCCCCACGCCACCACCCAGGCACTTGGGCGCGATGACATCCTGAATATCGGCGGATTCTCCGACACCGTGTTCAATGTCATCGCTTCGTTTGCCGAAGGTGGAGTCGGCGCGGTACACTGGACCAACGAAATCGAGAATACAGAATTCTAACCCAATCAGCACAAGAACCGGCGAATGCCGGAGCGGACTACATTGGTAACCAGTGGGTTCAAACCCCGCCCCGCCGCCAGGCGGTGAGGTCCATCCACCGCTTGTCGCCGGTTCTTGTGCAACCACAACCAAAACACGAAGGCGAATGCTCGGGGAACTACATTGGATCAATTGGTCGCGGGTTCGAATCCCGCCCGCGCCTCCGCGGCGCGGTAGCTCAGCCGGTAGAGCAGTTGAACTGTTTCCTAAAACCTTGTCGCCTTCACCACAATCACAAAAACCACCCCACAGAACATGACGGCGAATGCCGATGGAACTACATTGCCTTCTAAGCACCTTGTCGCGGGTTCGAATCCCGCCGGTCCCGCCATAGATGGGACCGTAGCTCAGTCCGGTAGAGCGGGAACGTTTCATCACAACCTTGTCGCCGTCGCCTTTCTTCAATCCATCAACCAATCCACCACAGCAAACACAACATCATGAACCCGTCCCCATTCCACATCACCGGTGAAGCCGAGGCCATCCTGCCCGCGCGCAACAACGCCGGGAAACCCATCACCGTGATCGCCACAGAGGCCATCCGCTCCGGCTTCGACGACCTCTGTATCGAGCAAGCCCTCAACTCGCGCTCGGCACCGGGCGTCACAGATCTCGTGCTCAACCCCGACGCCCACGTCGGCTACGGCGCACCCGTCGGATGCGTCATGGTCTCGCCCACCCACATCTATCCTGGACCAGTGGGCGTCGATATCAAATGCTCGATGTCATTGCTGCAGATGGACGTGCCCGCCGATGTCATTGCTGATCCATCCGTGCGTCGTCGGCTCATCGACTCCATCGTCGAACGCACCCCCACCGGAGCGGGTCGTGGCCAGCGCGAGGCGAAGAAGTCCCGCCATGTCTCCGGCGAATTCGGTGCGCAAGTCTGTGTCGAAGGTGCCAGCCGGGAGGTTTGCGAGGCGCTCGGCATCCCGCCCGAATGGGCGCTGCGATGTGAGGACAGCGTTCACACGGGACACGATGGCGAGGCCGCCACGCTGCAGGAGCGGCTGGACCGGTTGCGCGCCGAGAACGCGTTCCCGCGTTTCGATCTGAAAATGAGCCAGCTCGGTTCCTACGGAGGCGGCAACCACTTCGGTGAATGCGAGGTTGTCGAACTCGATGACGACCCCGAGATGCGCCGCGCCGCCGAGGTGTTCGGGCTGCGCGACGGTCACGTCGCCTTCCTCAGCCACTGCGGATCGCGCGGCTTCGGAAACATGCTGGCGCAGCGCCAGTTCAAGACCCTTGAAGCGTTCTTCCGCGCCTGGAGCTTGCCGTTCCCGGCCGACGACCGACAGCTTGTTTACGCCCCGCTCGGAAGCCCCGAGGCGGACGCGTATCTCAATGACATGGCGTTGGGCGCGAACTTCGCCACCGTCAACCACCTGCTGATCAACTCGCTGGTGCTCGAAGCCTTCCAGGAAGTGTTGCCGGGAACCACCGGACAGTTGGTCTATCTGATCAGCCACAACATCGCGCGCCAGGAGGTCGTGGACAACCGGCTCGCCTGGGTCCACCGCAAGGGTGCCACACGCGCGTTTCCCGCCGGACACCATGCGTTGGCCGATACCCCGTTCGCGGACACCGGCCACCCGATCCTGCTTCCGGGCAACCCGCGCGACGGCTCCGTCGTCATGGTGGCCCAACCCGAAGCCGTGAAGAGCTGCTACAGCGTCAACCACGGCGCCGGACGCCGCATGGGCCGCAAGGCCGCCATCCGCGCCCTCGACCAAGCGGAGGTTGACGCCGATCTCAACGCGCACGACATCCTCTACAACGCACGCAAATATCCCATCGACGAAGCGCCGAACGCCTATAAGGATTTCAACGAGGTGCTCCGCAGCGTCGAGGCCGCCGGGCTCGCCCGCCAGGTTTGCAAACTCAGGGCCCGCTTCGTGATCAAAGACGCGTCCGCCGCCGACGACTGAACCCACTCGCAACTACCCGAATCCCTCGAATCCCTGACATGACCACAAAGGAAACCCTGCTCGAACTCAGCGGCGAAAGCGGCGGCGGCCAGCTCTTGCGCTCCGCCCTGACCCTTTCCATGGTCACCGGGCGTCCGTTCCATATGAGCCGCATCCGCGCAGCCAGGCCGAAGCCAGGTCTCATGCGCCAGCACCTCACCTGCGTCAACGCCGCCGCCGCCATCAGCGGAGCCAAGGTCGCCGACGCCGCGCTTGGTGCCACCGGGATCACCTTTGAACCCGGTGGCATCACGGGAGGCGAACACCAGTTCACCATCGGCACCGGCGGCAGCACCACCCTGGTCCTCCAGACCCTGCTTCCCGCGCTGCTCATGGCTGGTTCCGAAAGCGCCGTGCGCATCGAGGGCGGCACCCACAACCCGCTCGCGCCACCCTACGAATTTATCGAGCGCTGCTACCTGCCGGTCCTCGCCCGGATGGGTGCCAAGGTTGCTGTCTCCCTCGAACGCCACGGCTTCATGCAGGCCGGCGGCGGTACCATCACCGCGTCGGTCAAACCGTTGAAAAAATGGAAAAAATTGAAACTCACCGAGCGCGGCGAACCGGCCGCCATGTCCGGCACCATCATCCACGCCCACCTTCCCGAACGCATCGCCCGCCGGGAAATCGAGGCCGCCGCAGAAGCGCTCGACTGGCCAGTGGACCGATTCACCATCCGCGACGCGGCCGACAGCGCAGGCCCAGGCAATGC
>SLTF01000240.1 GCA_007130025.1 Spirochaetales bacterium
ACGAGAGCGATCCGCTCTGGCGGAACCGAATTCGCTGGGGGGTTCGAACCGATGCCCTGCTTCGCATGAATCTGCTGCGGTACACCGAGAGCTTTCTGGATTTTCGATTGGGGTTCAATCTCAAGATACACGAGTTTCTCGATCTGTCGTTCTCGTCGGTGAGCCGAAACGCCGTTGTCTACCAGTATGTGGGTTCGCTGGCCGACCGGGTTAACGTGCCACAGCGGAGTGCCGTGGAGGACATCGTTCAGTCGTTCAACTTCGGCAACCGAGCGGCGAGGGAAGACTCGCCGTTCAATATCCAGAGCATCAGCGTTGCGGCGGTTCATCATCTGGACGATTGGGACTTCACCGTACGCTACACGGGCAGCCCGGAGTTGGTGCAGGATGGCTCAGGAGCCGACCGGTATCGCTGGGTTCCCCTGCTTGAACTCTCCCTGGTATGGCGTCCAATCCCGGAAATCCGCACCGAGGTGCGGTTTGATGACGACGACTTCTTCTATTGACCCCAGCTTCATGGGGGTTCTATACTCTTGATACCAGAGGGAGTGCGATTGAGTTACAACGCTACCGTTGTGTTGGAAAGCCTTGACGTGATGAGTGAGGTGTGTGGTGTTCACGACGCCAACCTCAAGGTTCTGGAAGAGTTGCTGCAAACTCCGATTCGTTCCCGGGGCAACGAGCTGTTTCTTGACGACAGCGCCGGGGAGAAGCGAGATGTTCTCGTGAAAGTCGTTTCCGAGCTGCAAGACCACATCCACCTCGGTCAACCCGCCTCACCGGCGCTGATCCGCGCCCTCTTTGCTTCGGTTACCGACGGTGATGCCACCAACGTAGAACAGCTGAAACAGGTGACGGTGACCATCCCCTCGTCGGGACGATCGGTATTCCCGCGCAGTCACGCCCAGGCGGCCTATCTGAGCGGCATGGACGACTACGACATGACGTTCTGCGTTGGACCGGCGGGAACGGGGAAGACCTATCTTGCGGTTGCTCATGCACTGAGCGAAGTGCTCTCACGCAAAAAACGGAAGCTCGTTCTGACGCGCCCCGTGGTAGAAGCCGGAGAGCGGCTGGGTTTCCTGCCGGGCGATCTTGCGCAGAAGATCAACCCTTACCTCAAGCCGCTCTACGATGCAATGGAGACCCTGGCGTCGGTAGAGACGGTTCAGCGTCTGGAAGAAAACCGTGTCATCGAGATTGCCCCGCTTGCGTATATGCGAGGGCGAAGCCTGGACGACTGCTACATCATTCTGGATGAGGCGCAGAACACCACTCGAGAACAGATGAAGATGTTTCTTACCCGCATGGGTGAGGGGTCCAAGGTAGTCATCACCGGGGACGTCACCCAGATTGACCTCCCCAACCGGAATCAATCGGGCCTCCTGCACGCAATCGAGCTGTTGCGCGACATTCCCGATATCTCCTTCTCGTGGTTTACGGCGCGCGACGTCGTGCGGAACCCCCTGGTACGCAAGATCATCGACGCCTACGAGATGGGTGGGGGCTGAGCCGAGCGCAGAATGAACGTAACAGACGTGTCCATCGATGAAGGGGTAGAACCCGCCCCTGACCCAGCCAGAACCGTTTCATTTGTCCATCGCGTGCTCAGCGAGCTCTCCATCGACGGATGGGAGGTTTCGCTGCGTTTCTGCGACGACGAACTGATCAGGTCGTTGAACCGCGAATACCGGGATATCGACGAGCCAACCGACGTTCTGTCGTTCTCCCAAACCGAAGGTGATCCCATGGGTGGTGCGGGTGACGGCACGGTAGTGGCCGGTGACCTCGTGATTTCGGTGGCGGCAGCCCAGCGGTCCGCCGTCGAGTTTGACGTCGATCTGGAGCAGGAGCTCAAACGGCTCATCATTCATGGCATCCTGCACCTTGCCGGCTACAACCACAGCGATAATTCGTCCGACCAGCCGATGCTGCAACGTCAGGAAGCATTGGTAGACTCTCTCGCCGAGGAGCGGCTGCTTTGAAATCGTCCGGTTTTTTCAAGAAAATGTTTCGGGGAGACGACGCCTCGACCGCAGATCCCTTCCCTGATCTCACCGCGGAAAAGCAGGCGATGATCAAGGGAGTCCTGAGCCTGTCCGAGGTGACGGTGAAGGAAGTCATGGTACCCCGCATTGACGTCAACTTCATCGGGCTCGACTTTGGTCTTGAGGAGTTGATCCAGCGGGTGAGCGACGCGGGACACTCCCGCTTTCCCGTGTACAAGGAGACCATCGACAACGTCGTCGGGATGCTCTACGCCAAGGATCTCCTGCGCTTCCTGTTGAACCACGAAGAGATCAGCGTCGAGAAGATCATCCGACGGCCCTTCTTTGTTCCCGAGAGCAAGCGGCTCGACTCGCTCCTGCGAGAGATGCAGCGGCGACACGTTCACATCGCGATTGCGGTTGATGAGTACGGTGGGGTGTCGGGAATTGTCTGTCTGGAAGATATCATCGAGGAGATCGTTGGAGACATCCAGGATGAGTTCGACAACGAGCGCGAAGACATTCTGGAAGTCAGCGACAGCGTGTTTCTCTGCGATGCACGGGTCGATATCGAGGACCTGAACGAACAGCTGGGCACGCAGATTCCCGATGAGGACTTCGACACCCTGGGAGGGTTTGTGTTTGACCTCTTCGGGAAAATTCCCACCCGATATGAGAAGGTGAGCTACAACAAGTTTGATTTCATTATTCAAGAAATGGACGGTCACAAAATCAAGACCGTCAAGATCGTGGCCTCAAAGGACGCAGACGGTGAGACGGCAGACGGCGGTAGCTAAGGCGGTTCTCTGTGCGGCGGTATTGATTCTCGCCGTTTCGGGCGTATCGTCGGCGCAGAGTGCTCCGGCTCGCCTGCAGGCCGGCCGGACCGCCCTCGCTCGGGGTGATTCATTCGGCGCAGTCGAGCAGTTCAGCGCGGCGCTCGTTGAGAACCCCGATTTTTTTGAAGCTCACCTCGGTCTTGCCGAGGCGTACTACCGTCTTGATGAGTACGATCAGGCCCTCGCCTCGGTCGAGCGGGCGACGCGGTTGCGGCGCGACAACGTGGAACTGCTGAATCTTGAGGCGCGCATCCAGATTGGCCTGGGGAATCCGGCGGCCGCGGGACGACTCTTTGACCGCATCCTCGAGCGGGAGCGGTTCAACGTGGACGCCCTGCTCGGGCGTGCCGAGCTTGCGGTTGCGCAGGGACGTACCGACGAAGCGGCACGCCGGTACGATGAGGCAATCCGCCTCGCCCCCACCGAACGGCGGGCGCTGCTGGCGCTCGCGGTGCTCTACGACCACCTCGGCGAGCCCGACCGCGCAGGGGACTATATCCGTCTCGCGGTGCGCCATCATCCCGAGCACGCCGTGGTGCACCTTCTCGCCGCGGAACACTACCTGCAGGCGCATCGTCTTGGCGATGCCGACCGGCACATCCGCACCGCGCTGAACATCGACGCCAATCTGGTGGACGCGCTCTTTCTCTCGGCCCACCTTTCGCTGATTCGGGCCGACTACGACGGGGTGCTCGCCACCGTGGAGCGGATGATCCGTCTCGACAGCTCCGACGCGCGTGCGTGGTATCTCCGCGGGGTTGCCCTTGCGGAAACCGGCAACCTCGACGAGGCGCTGCACAGTTTTCGCCGCGCCCTCACGGTTCGCCCCGACGAGGAGATCCCCCGGATGGCGGCCGAACAGCTCCTGCTCGACCGGACCGACGCCGAGGATCAGCGGCGCGTGGAGTTTGCGCGCCATCACGCCGCGCGGGCACGGGCGTTTGCGAATCGAAACCTCTTTGCCCGGGCGCTGGCGTCCTATCGCAGATCTCTGCAGCTCAACCCCTATGACCACGGTGCGCGGCTCGCCTATGCGGATCTCTATCGGCTCCGCGGATTTGAGGCTCGCTACCTGCAGGAGCTGCGCGTGGTAGATTCTCTGGGCGGGGGTGACCGGGCGCTTCGTGAGCGGATCCAAGCGTTCGAGTCCGGCCTGGCCGACAGCGTGTCGATGATGTGGGGGATCAACCAGTTTGATCTTCCCCGTGAACGGACGCAGATCGATCTGTTCTTCGTTGAGCGTCCGGCTACTTCGGAGTATCCGCAGTCCGATGGGTTCCTCGCCCTCGAGCTGCAGAATGAGCTACTGGCGTTCGAGATGGTGAACGTCCCGCGACCTCCTGAGCGCTTTGAGAGTTTTGCCCAGGCGTACCGCATTGCCCGATCGGCGAACACCGACTACTTCGCACAGGTGGAGTTTACCCAGGCCGGGCGGTCGTTTTCGGTTGAGGTGACCCTCTCCGTCGGCCGGACGGGGACCGAAATTGGGCGGTATCGCGCTTCGCGCACCGGAAACGATCGAATCCATCGGGCGCTCTCGGCGGTTGCCGGTCAGATGGCGGCAACCATTCCCCTTCGGGGTTCGATTGTGAGCCGCGACGCCGACCGCGTGCTTGTCAACATCGGCTCCCTGCACGGGATTGCCACCGGCGACGAACTGGAAATCGTGCAGCGCGGCGCGCTCATTCTCCGAAGCGACCAGCCCGGATACAGTTTTGCCGCCGGCGATGTTCTCGGCACCTATCGGGTTACGCGAGTAGATGACCTCGTCTCAGAAGGCAGTGTCACCAATCGAACCGTCTTTGATTTCATCAATGTTGGCGATGAAGTGATTCGTCCGACGGAAGGAGAGGGTGCCGTGGTGGACGCAGGGCTCTTTCCTCCCATTTACCGCCGAATCCGCGGAATTAGATAAAATAATACCGATACGGTTGACACAATCGCGTCGTATGAGTACAGTTTCTCGAAACAGCACAGATTTCATTGCAAACCCGTGAGGAGGAATAGGATGAAAATTGCCATTAATGGATTTGGAAGAATTGGTCGCAACGTGTTCAAAATCGCCCTGGAGAAGGGTGTTGAGGTTGTTGGTATCAACGATATCACCGACAACAAGACCCTCGCCCATCTGCTGAAGTACGACTCAACGCAGGGTCGGTTTCCCGGCACCGTTTCGTACGACGACGAGAACCTCATTGTCAACGGAAAAAAGTACCGCGTCTCCGCGGAGCGCAATCCGGCCAATATCCCGTGGGGAGCTGCTCCCGATGTCGTCATCGAGTCCACCGGGGTGTTCCGCGCGAAAGAGAGCCCCAAGGGCGGATATGGTGATCATCTCAAGAACGAGAAATATCCGGCAAAAAAAGTGATCCTGACGGTTCCGTCCAAGGATGCCATCGACCGTATGGTGGTACTCGGAGTCAACGACGAGGCGCTGCAGGCCGGCGACCAGTGCGTGTCCAACGCGTCGTGCACCACCAACTGTCTGGCTCCCATCGCCAAGGTGCTCAACGACAACTTTGGTATTGAGTTTGGATTCATGACCACCATCCACTCCTACACCAACGACCAGGTGATTCTGGACGCCCCGCACGAGGATCTGCGTCGCGCACGCTCGGCTGCGGTCAACCAGATTCCCACCACCACCGGTGCCGCGAAGGCGGTTGGCAAGGTGTTGCCCGCTCTCAAGGGCAAGCTCGACGGGTGTGCGGTTCGGGTTCCTACCCCCACCGGCTCGCTGGTCGACCTCGTTGCCACCCTCTCCCGGGAGGTCACGGTAGAAGAGGTGAACGCCGCAATGAAAAAGGCGGCCGAGGGCCCCATGAAGGGTATTCTTGAGTACACCGAAGACGAAATCGTGTCGTCCGACATCATCCACAACGAGCACTCGTCAATCTTCGACGCGCAGAGCACCATGGTGATCGGAAAGATGGTGAAAGTGTTCTCCTGGTACGACAACGAGTGGGGCTACTCCTGCCGCGTCGTCGATCTCGCCAAAAAAATGGCGTAAGGGGGAGATATGCCCGTTCGAACGATACGCGAAGCGGATCTCACCAATAAACGGGTCCTGGTCCGCGTCGATTTTAACGTCCCCTTGAAAGAGGGGACGGTGACCGACGATACCCGTATCCGCGCGGCCTTGCCGACACTCCGGCATATTCTCGATCAGGACGGTGCATCGCTCATCCTGATGAGTCACCTCGGGCGTCCCAAGGAGGGGCCCGAGCCGGAGTTCAGTCTGAAGCCGGTTGCGGCGCGCCTTTCGGAACTGATCGGGAAACCGGTGAACACGGCCGATGACTGCATCGGTTCCGTGGCCGAGGATGCGGTGGCGAAGCTCGGTGCCGGAGAAATTCTCCTGCTCGAGAACGTGCGCTTCCACAAGGCCGAGACCAAGAACGATCCGGATTTTGCGGCAAAGCTCGCGAAACTCGGTGATGTCTACGTCAACGACGCCTTTGGTTCGGCGCATCGCGCCCACGCCTCCACCGAAGGGCTCGCGCACCTGCTGCCCTCGTTTGCCGGCTTCCTGCTCGAGAAGGAAGTGGCATTCTTTGAGCCGGTGCTGAAGAACCCCGCAAAGCCCTTTGTGGCGATTGTTGGTGGGGCGAAGGTATCGAGCAAGATCGCGGTGCTTGAGTCGCTGCTCCCCAACTGCAGTACGCTGGTGATTGGTGGTGGAATGTCCTACACCTTTCTCAAGGCACAGGGGCACGCCATTGGAAACTCACTGGTAGAGGACGACTTCATCGACACGGCGAAGTCTCTCCTGTCGAAGGCGAGCGAACGTGGGGTCTCGG
>SLTF01000247.1 GCA_007130025.1 Spirochaetales bacterium
GAACGAGCTCTGATAGAGGTCCAACAGTTCGGCTGTGGCGGCATCCTGTGCGTACAGAGCAGTCCCACTAAGGAGCATGCCGGCTGCAAAACACAGGAGAAGGATCTTTTTGTTCATCGTAGAAGCCCTCCTAAAAAAATTGGTTACTCTGGACTCCAATACGCAAAACACGTACCAACAGAAACGTTTCAGGAGATAAAAATATAAACCATTATGACGTTACCAGTTACAGAGGTAACAAGAAAGGCGGTGTGCGGGACGGCTCAGGCATTCCCGTCATTTTTGAGAAAAAAAACGACAAGAATGTAGCAAAACGAATGGAATAGAACGGAAATGTCAGGCGGGGTCGGGCTCGGTGCGCCTCAGCGGCCCGCCCGGAAGGCGCGGGGGTCAACGCCGTGCTTCTGCACGCGCAGTCCCATAATCCGCTCGCTGACCTTCAACAGGCGGGCGGCCTTCGCCATGTTTCCTTTGGTGGATTTGAGAGAATCCATCAGCAGTTCCCGCTCAAGGTTGTCGAGTGATTCCTGCAGCGAACCCGATACGCGGGTGTCGGTTGACTCCGCGGATTGAAGAGACGGAGGAAGATGATGGCTGTGAATCACCTCGTCGACGCTCAGCAGCACGGCGCGCTCAATGCAGTTCTCCAGTTCGCGAACGTTTCCCGGCCAGTGGTAGTTGACCAGCAGGTCGATCGCCGGCGTGGAGATCCGCCGAATTTCGGTGTGGTTTGCCTCGCTGTACTTTCCCACGAAGTGATCGGCAAGCAGCAGGACGTCGCTCTTTCGCTCGCGAAGCGGCGGAATAAGAATGGGAAAGACGTTCAGCCGATAGTACAGGTCTTCGCGGAACTGCTCTTTCTCCATGAGCCGCTCAAGGTTGCGGTTGGTTGCCGTAATGACGCGTACGTTCGCGCGGATGGTCTCATTGCCCCCCACGCGCTCGAACTCTTTCTCCTGCAGCACGCGCAGCAGTTTCACCTGGAGCGTGGGCGAAAGATCGCCGATCTCATCCAGAAAGATCGTGCCACCGTTGGCCAGCTCGAAACGCCCTTTGCGCATGCTGATGGCGCCGGTGAAGGAGCCTTTTTCGTGTCCGAAGAGCTCGCTCTCGATCACGGTCTCGGGAAGTGCCGCGCAGTTCACCTTGATGAACGGCCGGGCCGCTCGGGGGCTGTTGTAGTGGATCGCCTGAGCCACCAGCTCCTTGCCGGTTCCGCTCTCTCCGCGAATCAGGACCGTCGCTTCGCTGCGCGAGACCTGCGCGATCATGTCGAACACCGCCTGCATCGCCTTGGAATTTCCGATGATGTTGGACGGCTTGAACTTCTCGCGCAGCTCTTCGTGGAGGCGGGTATTCTCTTCCTGAAGGCGCCGTTTCTCTTCCATGATGTTCTGTCGGATCTTCACTGCCTGTGCGACAAGCGAACAGACGACGGTCAAGAGGCGGGCGTCTTCCTCAAGTTGCTCCGCCGGCGCAATCGGCCGGTCAACGCTCAAGGCCCCAATGGTTTCATTTCCAATCTTGATTGGAATACAGAGAAACGAGATCTCTTTCTGTTTGATACCCTTACGGGCTCCGGTCTTGTTCAGAAAGGTGGGTTCGTCGGAGATGCGGGGAATGATCTTGAGCTTGCCGCTTTGTACCACGGTTCCGGTGACTCCCTCTCCGAGCACGTAGCGGCCTCGCTCGCGCTGACTGTTGGAGAGGCCGTACGCCGCCTCAATAAAGATCTCTCCGGTTTGCCGGTTGAGCAGGGTGATCGCTCCGCGGATCATTCCGAGGTGGTCGGTTACCGCCTTGAGCACCGGATGAATCACCAGTTTCAGGTCCATACTCTGGTCGAGTATCTGGCTTATCTCGAACAGGAGAGAGAGTTCTTCGAATTTTCCCCGGTATGAAAGCGGAGCGGCTTGCTCTGAGACCACAGATTTGCCTCCTCGGTCACGTAATGCTACCATAATGTAAGAAAGAACTCAACAGAGGTCCACCGACTGTTTCCGATCTCGATTCGATCTGGTAGACTGCCGCCAATAACGGGAGGCTTCATGCGGCTGTTTCTGGATTTTGACGGGGTTGTCTGTGACTCGGTGGGCGAAGCGCAGGTCGCCTCGCATCGGGCCTACTACCGGAAGGTGCTCGGCCGCAGCGCAGAAGCGCTCTCGGACGACGACCGCGCCCGGTTCATCTCGTACCGGCCCTTCATACGCAACGGCGAGGACTTCGTGCTGCTGCAGCAGCTCATCGGGGAGGGGATCCAGCTCACGAGCCAGGCCGACTTTGATCGGGAACTCGCCCGCGTGGGCGCATCGACCATGCAGCGCTATCGCGACGCGATCTACTCGGTGCGCGCGCAGATGCTCGACGAGGATCGATCCGGGTGGCTCGCGCTCAACCGCATCTACCCGCACGTTCGCGCGGTCATCGATCGTCCGGCTGCCGACCCGCGCTGTTTCATTCTTTCGACCAAAAAAGCGCAGTACATCAGCGAGATTCTGAACGGTGACGGCGTCCGCTGGCCGGCGGAGCGCATCATCAGCACCGAGGGGCGCAATAAGGTGGCGCTGATTGAACAGACCGCGGACGGGGACAACGAGATCCACTTTGTAGAAGATCAGCCCGACCACTTTCCCGCACCCGCTCTGAGGCCGGCTGCGCTGCATTGCGTGCTCGCATCGTGGGGATACATCCAGCCGCAATGGCTGGGATCCTCGGCGTATACCATCATCGGGCCGGACGGGTTTGCGGGGTTTCTGGACCGCCTGTTATCGGGGTAATGCGCTTACGGCGTATCCTCGTCCGGCTGAAGCAGCGAGGCAATCTCCTCGTGTGACACCAGTTCGCCGTCGTCGGTATCGTCTTCGTCTCCGCGGGACAGCAGCGCCTCGATGTCGGCGCAGTCGTCGCGGTGCTCGATCCGGATCGCACGAAGGCGGCCACTCGACGGGGAGAGTGCCTCGTGAAGCGGCGACTCCGGCTGCAGACAGGTATCGATGGTCTCCACAAGGGCGCGTTTGGCCCTGAGAACGTTGCGAAGGTACTCCATACGGCGCAGCAACCGATCGCTTTCACGCAATCGGCGAAAGAGTGCCTGGATGGTTCCGTCAATAAAATCGATGTCTTCGACCAACTTTGCGGCAAACAGATCGGGGTCAAGGTCCAGTCGGACCGCGGCTCCGACGGTTTTGATCATGAGTTGCACAAGGTAGAGGTCGTCGTCGTAATGAATCTGTATTGCCATGGCTTCTTCTATTTTCGGTCCCGTATCCCGGTGACTTGACATCACCGAAGCCGCGTGGTAGCTTTGCCGAACCTCTTTACCATTGGCGACAAAACAATATACCAATGCCGATGGTCATTTGTCCGCAAGGAGGAACAATGACAAGAAGGTACGAGGCAGTGTGCGTCCTCCGTCCAGAGGAAGACGCGTTCACCAAGGGAAAGGAACAGGTCAGAAGCGAGCTCACCGAGCTCGGAGCAACCTTTGTCAAAGAACATGACATGGGGCTGCGCACCTTCGCCTATCCGATCAAGAAGCTGAACCAGGGCCATTACTTCATCTTTGAAGTAGACATGGAGCCCGAGAAGGCCCACCAGACCGAAACCGCGCTCAAACACAAAGAAGACCTGCTCCGGTTTCTGATGGTTCGCCAGGAGGCGTGAGATGCGAGACATCAATCACGTAACCCTGGTGGGCCGGCTTACCCGTGACGCGGAACTGCGCTATACCAACAGCGGCTTGCAGATCTGCACGTTCTCCATCGCGGTGAACGGCAGCAAGAAGTCGGGAGATACGTGGGTTGATGAGGCAAACTTCTTTGACTGCGTGATGATGGGGCGGATGGCCGAGTCAATTCACAAGTTCATGAAGAAGGGCAAACAGGTCGGGGTAGACGGCGAATTGCGCCAGAATCGCTGGGAGCAGGACGGACAGAAGCGCAGCAAGGTTGAAGTGTTTGCGCAGTTTGTTCAGCTGCTTGGTGGCGGTGGTGGTGGCGGCGGTTCGGGATCGCCGGCCGGAGACCGTGGTGGGTTCTCCGAATCCAGCGGTGGCTACGATGGTCCGGCGGGTCAGCCGGACAGCTTTGAAGACGACGTTCCATTCTGAGGAGTATACAAAAGCGATGTCTGACGGAGATACAAGAACAGAGAATCGAGACGGCGGGTACGAAGCACGCCGGCCGATGAGAGACGATCGCGGCGGTCCGCGCGATGGGCGCGACGGCAGAGACGGTCGCGACGGCAGAGACGGACGTGACGGCGGTCGCGACGGCGGTCGCGGGGACGACCGGGGTTTTCGCCCTCGGGGCAAGGTCTACTTCCGCAAGAAAATTGACAAGATCAAGGCGCAGAATCTGGTTATCGACTACAAGCACCCGGAGGTGCTGCGTCGATTCGTAACCGAAAAGGGAAAGATCCTCCCTCGACGCATCACCGGAACATCCGCCAAGAACCAGCGCCGACTGATTCGCGAAATCAAGCGCGCCCGCGTTCTTGGGCTGTTGCCGATGGGTTGAGGAAGGACAGGAAACACCAATGAAAGTAATTCTCAATTGTGACGTACCAAACCTTGGAGAAGAGGGCGACATCTGCGAAGTTGCCCGCGGCTACGCGAGGAACTTCCTGATTCCGCGAAATATGGTGCTGATGCACAGTCGGCAGAATAGCGCGTTGATTGAAAGCCGTCGTGCGGCGATCGAGCAGCGGAAGGTCGAAAAGCGCAAGCAGGCCTCCTCCATGAAAGAGCAGATCGAGTCCGAGCCGTTGGTGTTCACGATGGCTGCCGGCGATCGCGGCAAGCTGTTCGGCTCGGTCACCACTGCCACCATCGTTGACGAGCTCGACAAGCGCGGTATCAGCGTCGAACGGCGCAAGGTTGACATCCCCGATGGAACAATCAAGAGCGTCGGAACGCACACCGTGCGCGTACGCCTGTACGGCGAGGAAGAGGCGGAGCTCACCGTTCGCGTGGAAACCGAGGCAGTAGAAACCGCTGCGAAGACGGCTGCCGCCGCGGCACCGGCTGCCGTGTCCCCGGCCCCCGCGGTGGAACCGGTCGATTCGGCACCGGCCGAACCGGAATTCGACGAGCCGGTAACCCACGCGGAGGAAGCAGCGTCTGAGGAAACTGACGCAACCGAACACGACGGATCAGACGAGTCAAGCGAGCAACCGTCCCTCTGACCGCGGAAGGCTGAGGGATTGACGTGGCGTCGTCGGGAGGTCTGAAGGATCGGGTTCCTCCGCACAATCATGATGCGGAGGTCGCGACCCTTGGAGCAATCCTGCTCGATGCGGACGCCCTCGGTCAGGTACTCGGGCATCTCCGGCCCGGCGACTTCTACCGAAACGCACACGCACGAGTGTTCGAAGGAATCCTCGCGCTCTACGAGCGCGGGGAGGAAATCGACCTGATTACTCTCACCCAGGAACTGCGAAACCAGGGCGCTCTCGACAGTGTCGGGGGCGCTGGGTATATCTCCTCACTGACCTCGAGCGTTCCAACCAGCGCCAATATTGAGTACTACGCAAAAATCGTGCGTGCGGGCTCGGTGCGCCGTCGCCTGCTCAAGATTGCCAACGAGATCATCGCCAACGCGTACGACGACACACAGGAAAGCCGCCTGATCATCGAAGAGGCAGAAAAAAGCATCTTCGACGTGACCGACAGCGAACAGGAAGCGGGCTATCAGAAGGCGAAGGAGATTGTCGAGGAGACGGTGGAGGCCATCGAGCGGCTCTACCAGACCAAAGACAGCTACACCGGGATCCCGACGGGGTTTCCGTCGCTGGACAATATGCTCAGCGGCTTTCAGAACTCCGAGTTCATCATCATTGGCGCCCGTCCGTCCGTGGGAAAGACCGCGCTTGCGTTGACCATGGCCGCCAACATCTCCATACACCAGAAGATTGCGACGGGATTCTTTACGCTGGAAATGTCCAAGCAGGCGCTGATGCAGCGGTTGCTCTCCTCGGAGGCGCGCATTGGGTCGCAGACCTTGCGTACCGGGATGCTGAAGTCTTCGGACTTCAAGAACCTGACGGACGCCGCGGGGTTGATCTACGAGGCACCGCTCTGGATTGCGGACACCCCAAACATGCGGCTCCTGGATCTTCGTGCGCAGGCGCGGCGGATGGTCTCGCAGAACGGGGTACGCGTGCTGTTCATTGATTACCTTACGTTGATTTCGTCGGAGAATCCTGCGATTCCGCGCCACGAGCAGATCGCGGAGATCTCGCGATCGCTGAAGGCGCTTGCGCGGGAGTTGGAGATTCCCGTTGTTGCGCTCTCGCAGGTGACGCGGGACTCGGAGGGCAAGAAGCCCAACCTGGCCAATATTCGCGAATCCGGCGCAATCGAACAGGACGCCGATGTGGTGATGTTCCTTCACCGCGAAAGAATCTCCGAGCAGGAGATACAGGCACAAGCGCAGGTGGTTGAAACCGAACTGATCGTGGCCAAACAGCGCAACGGACCCGTTGGCACGGTGAAGATTGCCTTCGTTCCACGCTATACCAAATTTGAGTCGCTGGCTGAAGAGCCGGGGTAGGGAGGCAGAAATGGCGTTTCGCGATGACTACGATTTTGATCTGCTGGTAAACGAATCCGA
>SLTF01000143.1 GCA_007130025.1 Spirochaetales bacterium
GAAGCTGCGCCTGGATGGCCTGCACTTCATCGTTGCTTGCCGTAACCTGTTCGAGGCGCGTCTCAATGGTCTGAGACATTCCGATCAGGCGGCGGAAATCGTCTTCCAGCGCGTCAATTCGACGCTTTTCGGCGACAAAGCGCGCCATATTATCGGCGGCCTCACCGGCGGCTTTGCGGAGGCGACCCACCTGCCCGTCAAGCTCACGGACTTCTGATCGCATCTGCTCGACCCGCCCAATTTCGGTTTTCAGATGGTCAACGTTCTGTTCGAGGGCGACCTTGAGCGTGTCCGCTCGCTCGAAGATGCGGGTCTGCTCAACGAACTGTTTCTGCCGTTTATCGATTTCTTCAAGATTCACCGAGATCACGCGGGTCTCGTCCTGGAGACGGCCGAGCAGTTTCTGTTGCATACCGGAGAACTGTTCCCGCGTCTGCTGCACCAGGGCGGTGATCTCACGTGAGATCTCTTCGGACTGATCCTGTATCTCGGACGCCCGCGCTCCGAGATGCCGTTCCAGGTCGTCGTATTGCGACTTGAAGCGCACCAGCACCTCGTCAACCCGGCTGTCCATGTCGCTGCGCACCGTAGACAGCCGGTCTTCGAGCTCCCCGACCTGAATCGAGAGTCGGTCCCGCTTGTCACGGATTTCGGTGGAGAACTCAGCCATTTCCGCCGCGACCTGCCGGCGAAAATCACCGATCTGCTGATCGAGCTCGTCGGTGGTGGCTGCGATCTGCTGCTCAAGTTTTGCCTGCGCGAGGGCGGCCTCGGACTGCGTCTCGTCAATCCGGGTGGAAACTTCCTGAATTCTCGCCGAGACGCTCTGGTCAAGTTCCTGTACGCGACCCGCAACCCCCCGCTCCAGCGACTCAACCTGCGACGCTATTGCCGCGGCTCGCCGTTCGAGCTCCTCATCAAACCGGGCGCGCGCGCCCTCTCCGGCAGCCTGTAACTCGATGGCCGCGTGTTCGCGGAATCCGTCTACGCTCTGCTCCCACTCGGCAAAACGGACGCCGAGTTCGTTTTCGAGCGATTCCGCCTTGCGGCTGATGGACTCCAGACGGGTCTGCACCGTCTGCTGGTGCTCGCTCAGCCGCGTACGCAACTGATCCCGGTATCCGACCTCAACCGATTCCCGTTCCGCGGCGTAGCGCTCCTCCATCTCCGCGAGGCGCATGCGCAGATCGGTCTGGAACTCGTCGAGTCGTCCCTCGATTGCGACACTGCGGTCGCGCAGATCGGTGAAGAACTCATCCTCAAAACCCTGAAGTTTCTCGGAGACGTTTTCGTACGCTCGCTGTTTGAGTTCGTTGAGCCCCTGCTCGAGGCCGGCCATTTCATCGCGCAGTGCGGAAAACGACGCTTCGGCCGCCGTTCGGTCCGTTTCCCGCTGTTGCATGAGATCGGCGCCAAACTGGTCGAACTCGGAAGAGACCCGTTCCTCAGCCGCCTGCATCGATTGTCGAAGCGCTGCTTCCAGGGCATCGATGTCGCTGGTAACGCCTTCGATCTTCTGCACACGGTAGGAGATTGCATCCTCGAACTCGTGGATGCGAGCCTCTACCGCCGCCAGCACCTGCTGCTCGATCTCCTGCGTGGATCCGGCGAGCCGGTCGCGCAGCGCCTGCATCTCGTCGGTCACGTGCTTGCCGACGGTGGCGAGCTCGGTCTCCCAGCTCTTCATCGCCGCGCCACCGTTGTTGATCAAGAGGCGAACTTCCTTGATCCTCGCTTCGGCCTCTTTGTGCTGCTCGGCGATGGTACGCGACAGCTCCTCGGAGACACCCTGCACGCGGTTTTTGATATGGTCTTTGAGTTTTTCAAGGGCGGCGGTTTCCATTTTCTCACCGCGCGCCGCGATCTTCTCAAGCCGACTTTCGTAGTCCTGCTCCACCTTGGAGAAGCGCCCGGCGTAGCGTTCGATTGCCTTCTGCGCCTCTTCGCCCTTGGACACCAGCCGTTCCACCGTTTTCTCGGCCGCCCGTTCGAGGTCGGATATCGCTCCCGCGGTCACCTCGTCGCCGGCCGCGCGGGCGGTGGCCACCGACTCCTCGAACTCGTTCAATCGGTAGGCCACCGAATCCAGTGACTCGGTGAGGGCGTGGATGCGCTCGTCGGCCCTGCGGAAGACGGACTCTTCGAGCTTCTCCAACTCGCCCGCGTTGTGCCGGGCGAACTCGGTGACCAGCTCCGGAATTCGCGCTCCGATCTCGTCCATGCGCGTCTGCGACAGCTTGAGCCGTTTTCCCACGGTGTCGATGTATTCGGATTCGTCCTTGATGCGGGTAATGTTTTCCTGTGCGCGCCCGGTCATCTTCAGCAGCTCGTCAAGGGCGGTGTCATAGTCCCCGATGCGATTGCCGATTTTTTCGATCTGTTCCGCCCGTTTGGACAGGCCGTCCTCCAGCGTCTGGATCCGCTTGAGGACCTCGCGCGCCGCACGCTGGTGGACTTCGAGCTCGATTCCCATGTCTTTGATTGCCGTGGCTTTCTGCTCGACAAGGGCATCGAGGTCACCCTGCACCCGTTCCGCGAAGCGTTTGACTTTTTCCAGTGAGCGGTTATTGCGGTCGAGTTGGCGGTAAATCGCGAGGATAACCAGTACTATAAACAGTACGAGTACGTTTCCGGCTGAGAATACCATCTGTTCCCCTCCCCAGGGTAAAATACCACGGGTATTATACCGCAAAAAACCGGAGAATGCATATGGAATCTCAGACTTTTGTCAATACCCAATCGCGGAGTATCTGGTAATTCGAAAACGAGAGATCGGCGACCGAGTTCCGTCGGGGCCGGCGCGTATAGTGCGCCGTTGGCATACCGACGTTGCGCGCCCCCTCAACATCGTAGCGATAGCTGTTGCCCACGTAGAGCACGGTATCGGCAGGTTCGTCCAGACAGTCAAGGAGAGCGCGAAAGGGCTCGGGATTGGGCTTGAGGTAACCCACCGCTTCGGTGGAGATCTCGCAGTCCCACAGTCCCTCGATGTTCAGGATACCGAGTTTCCGGGTAACGGGGAAATCAGAGGCTACCGCAAGTTTGAGTCCCGCACCACGAAACGCATCGATGGTTTCATCCACGCCGTCGCAGAGCGGAACCCGGTGCAGTACCTGTTCCCAGGTGTCGTAGAAGAGCTGTTGAATGATCTCCCGCGCCCGCTCCGGTGTGGTCTTGAGTTCCCCGGCGAGCAGCTCTGCCTGCAAACGGGAGAAGTTCTCGATGGGACGGATGACGCGTAGTTCGTGACGGACGCGCCGGAACGCGGTGAGAGCCTTCCAGTTGCGAAGCGCAAACCCGAGCGAACGGCGGTGCATGATCGCGTTGTCGTAGAGCGTGCCGTCTATGTCGAAGGCAACCGCGCGGAGCTTCATCGGTGGATGCGTTCCTCTGTTTAGAGCACATCCTCCCGAAAGACAATCAGCGTGACAATCGCCGACTCAATGGATGCACCCGCTTTTGGTTGAAAAGTCCAGCCGCTGATTGTGCGACGAACCTCTTCGTTCACGCGAGTGTACCCCGATCGGGTCTGAAACACAATAGACCCTGGTATCACCGAACCGTTTGGCCCCACGTCGAAGAGCACGATGAACTCCGTTCGGGCAGGAACCGATCCGCCGAACATATCGGCGGTGATCCGCGGTTCGCGCGGGATTCCCCCACGCCCCGCACCGTCGGACCACTGGATCATGCCACCCGCGGAGTCTCCCGTGAGCGCCGGACCACTGGGTTGGGTTCCCGTAGACGCCGAGCCGGTGGAGCCCGCGGTGCCCGAAGTGGAGGGCCTCGTTGCCGGCGCAGACTGAACCGCGGCGATGGCGGCCTGCAGCTGTTCGCGGAAGCGGGCGTCGCTCTGGACGCGCTGGGCCACCTGCTCCACGGCCGCACGCTCCATGCCCGCGGTAGAAATTCCCGCACTCGCCATTGCCTGTGAGGCCCACGCGGGCAGCTCAGCCGCCGCTGCGGTGGCGGTTTCGTCAACCGCGCGGCTGGGTGACGGGGCCGCGGTGCGGGGAGCATCGCTGCGCGGGGTGCCCTGCAGCGCCGCTGCGTCCCAATCCTGCATCGGGATGTTGTGCGCCGGTGCAGGCGGCGCTGGTGGAGCCGCCGGTGCGGTGCTCGGGGCCGGCTGAGCCGTGCGGGGCTGCGTTGGGGCCGGCTGAGCGGGCCGCTGTTGTTGCTGGGCGGGCGCCGGTTGTGGGACCACCGGGGCCGGTTGCGGTTGCAGCGTCGGTGCAGGCACCGGCTGCGCCGGTACCGGAGTCGGTCTCGGAGGAGGAGGTGGTGGTGGCGGCAGCTCCGGGACTGGATCAATTGGGTCAAGGCGAACGAGAACCGGAGGGAACTCCGGATACGGGATGTCGGGGGCAAAATCAACGAAGAGCGTGCCCACCCCCACCATGACATGCAGCAGGGTTGCAATAATCAGCGCGAGGCCAAGTCGTTGTCGATCGTCACCACCGGCGAATTCGCTCATGTGCGTACCGCCTCCCTCAGTTGGCTTCCAGGGTTCGGAGGTTGACCGCCCGGAATCCGTTTCGGCGCAGAAGGTCAAGCACCTGGACCATCAGATTGTACGGAACGCTCTGATCGCCTTCGATGATGACACTGAGCGTTGCCTGCTCATCGCGATTGCCGCCAAGCTCCGCAAGCGCGCCGTCGAGCCCCGGCAGATCGAGCCGACTGCGGTTCAGATAGACCTCGTCGGTCGACACTACCGTGATCACCAGGCGATCCATCACCACCGGTTCTGCAGACGTCGATTGGGGCAGATCGAGGGCGATTCCCGGCGTCATGATGAAGGTGCTTGAAACCATGAAAAAGACCACGAGCTGGAACACAACGTCGATCATGGGAATGAGGTCGACGTTGGCGTTGGGTCGCAGCCGCCGCCTAAACTGCATTCCGCCCTTCCCGCTTCATCTCCCGCACAATCGCGTTCACCTGGTTCTCCATGCTGATGATGAGATGATTCACCCGATTCACCAGGTAGTTGTAAAAGGTGATCGCCGGTATCGACACAATGATTCCCGCCGCGGTTGTCAACAGCGCTTCGGAGATGCCGCGGGCCAGCAAAGCGGGATTCCCACCCGCCGCCTCAAATCCGCCCAGCACGCCGAAGGCCTGAATGTTTCCGGTGACCGTACCCAGAAGCCCCAACAGAGGCGAAATATGGGCGATGGTCCCTAATGAAGTAAGGTACCGCTCCATCTTGGGAATTTCCAGATTGGCGGCTTCGCTTACCGTCGCCTGGATCGATTCTTCGCTGCGCCGGCGGTTTTCGATGGCGATCAGAGCAAGTCGGGTCAGCGGCGAATCGTTGTTCTTGCAGATTACTTCTGCCTCGGAAAAGCGCCCCTGAGACACCGCTTCCTTGAGTCCGCTTACCACCACACTCTGGTCGCCCTTGATCCGGCGGAAAAACAGCAGGCGCTCGATAATGATCGCGGCGGCGATCACCGAAAGCGAGAGAATAAGAATCATGATCAGGCCGCCACGTTCGATGAGCATCAGCATGGAGATCTCCTTAGAGGGATACGTTCGCTTTGAGGATGACCCGGAAACCGGGTTCGATGAAGGGGAAGTCGGACGAGACATCGCTGCCAATCTGTGGCCGTCCGTCGGAAAGGGCAGGAGCCAGAAGGTCCCGTAGTTCCAACTGAAACTGCACCCCACGGGCAACGTTGAAGAAACCGCCCGCGCCCAGGTGCGGAAGCGTAGCATCGTCAAACAGATCGGCGCGCGCAGCGACGTTTGCGCCAAACCGTTCCGACGGGTGGATCGCCTCGAGCCCCGCATGCAAACTCTGCGCAGGAGCAAATACCGGGCGATCCAGGAGGTTGGCCTGCCATCCCGCGGTAAACTGAACCAAACCGGGACGCCAGGTGAACACCGCTTCCGGCGTGACGGTCATCTGCTCTTCCTGCAAAAACCCAAAGGTAGCATCCGCCACGGCGTCATAGGGGGCAAGATTCAGCGCGTAGGAACGAACCGCAAACTCGGCTCCCGCTTCCAACGAGACCCGACGGTCGGACGTAGCCCAGGCGCTATTCACTGCTCCGTACCACGCACGCTCCGATGTGGGCCTGCGGCGATCTTCCGGACCAAAACTCAGCAGGGGGAATCGTTGCCACAGATCGAAGAACCGCTGCGGCACCACCCGGTATCCACCCTCGACGGAGAGAGTAAAAGTATCGTCGAGGTTTGCGGTGGCTGCGACCCGAAAGGGGAAGAGCAGCCCGTCGGCGGCCGAAATGCGCGTTCCGCCGGTTGCTTCCAGAAAGAGGGCGTCTCGTACGGACACCTCGGCGGTCAGCGAAGCCGCACCCGCCTGGTCGCTGGTGAGATCGCCCCCTCCAAAGGAACGGTACTCGTACCCACCGTCTGCTCGCAACAGCAGGCGGTTATTGCGAAACGAGAGGGCGATTGCCGGTTGCACCGAGATCTCGTCCTGCCGCGGCGGATCGAGCGCCGGGTCCTTCACGGTGAAGATGCGCTCAACGTAGGTAGACTCCGCCTGCACTCCCAGTGTCATCCGGTTGAACAGCGAGTATTCCCAGGTGGCGCTGCCGGACAGTGATCGGTGGCCGGC
>SLTF01000396.1 GCA_007130025.1 Spirochaetales bacterium
CGTAGGTCTACCCCCTGTATAACGCGCCGAAATCTCCCCCTGCTTCACGGTTCGGTGAAAAAGAACAGGTTTTGGAACACTCTCATTTTGTTACGTTGATCTTGGACACCACCGAATTGCCGGTGCCGTCGGTCAGTCGAATCTGTGCCGATCCGGGAGGGAAGAACACCGTGTATCGCGCCGTTGTGTCGTCAATCATGACCGGTTGACCGCTACCCGGACCCACCCGTTCGAAAACGTACGGACGAACCCCTCCGGACGCACGAAACTCGATGGTGGTTCCGCTCTCCGCGGTGATTCCCCCGGGCGAAATGGTGAGCTCGGACGCTTCTGTCACAAGGACAAACACATCGATGGGCGCTTCCTGTCCGCCGCCGTCGGTTACCGTCAGTGTCACCTTCAGTGTTTCCGTCCCTGTCTCGGGTGGTGTGTAGGTGAGGTTAAAGGGTTCCGCGGCAGAAACGACAGCGGTACCCGTTCCATCGCCGATGTCGTTCACGGAATAGGATGCCGCTCCGCCGGAGACCGCGATTTGAATGGGGTCCCCATCAAAGGTCGTCGTTACGCCATTCGTAGGGATGAGCACGAAGTCATCCGGATGGGTGACAGTAATCGTCAGGACAACCAGGTTTCCCCGCGCGTCCTCTATTTCGATGGTGTCAGTACCGACGTTTGAAGGAGTGTAGTCCAGGCGAGTTACTGCTTCGTCCCCTATGTCAATATGGCGTAAAACCGCCAGATTGGTCCCAGTTCGGGGAAGAATGATCCGGCGGTCCCCAAAACCGCCTCGAATTTCAAACAGATCAGGCCGCTCGGTATCGCTGCGAACCACCGTTACCGACGACTGAGATGCCCGCAGCGGCTGGTGCACGTTGACCCGCGCGGTAGCGGTAGCGCCAAATCGGTCGGTGGCGCGGATTGTTGCGGATTCGCCGTCCCCGGCAACGATGTCCGGCGAGTGGTACTGTCCGCTGGACAGCAGGTTGCCGGGGCCTGAATCTTTCTCAAACCGGTACTCCCGGAAGCCGCCTCGGGCGGTGATCCGGTAGCTCTCATCCGGGCCGAGGTTGATCTCGGTCTCTCTCAGAGCGAAGGTGCCCGGCTCCTGCGATTCCAGCGCATCAAACAGGGAAAGCTCGGCACACCCGAGGAGCCCAAGCGCTGCCACGACACCAATGATGAGGAACTGGAACACGGAACGACGCAAAGGACTAATCACCGTATCTGTAGTATATCGCGTCCAGGAGAGCAAGACCACGTTTTCAGCGAGCCGACTCATGCACGGCTAAAGTGCCTTCACCACGCGAACGAGGCCATGACCCCCGGGACAAACCAGAGAAGGTGATCGACGCCCCCACCGTTACCACCGTCCGGCGGCCCCTCATAGAACTGCATCGCTCCCATCCCCGTGAGGTGCGGAACGAGCGTCATGCGATTGGAGACCGGAATTACCGCTGACACCCGCGCACGCCACGCGGCGAGTGCCGGCGCGAGCCGGTCGGATATCGGGGATCCGCCGCCGAAACGGATTGCGGTGCCCGCCGCCGCCGATGCTTCCCACGTCACGGAACCGGTGGCAGCGACGGGAATGCCCACCTCGAGGAGCAGAGGGATGAAGCCGCGGGCGTACTCTCCGGTGTCCGCTCGAGACGGCGTTGAGAACAGGAGTCCGGTCGAGAACCCGATGCGGACTCGCTCGTACGTTCGGTGGAGCGAAAGCTCACCGCCGGGACCGGGCCCAAAGAAATCCGCGTACCGGCCCATCGGTACCACGAGTAAAAGCCCTGCGCCAACCCGATACCGGGGCCCTTCGAACGATACTCTCTCGGTCTCGGACTCAGGGGCGGTGGGCTCCTCCGGTGGCTCAACTTCAGGTGGATCGATCTCCGGCAGCGCACCGTCCGGTGGTTCGTCCGGAGGAACGAGAGCGAGGAGCTCCAGCGTCCGGGCTTCGATGAGTCTCGCGATATCCGGTGCTGCCGCGGCAAGGAGTGCTTCGGCGGTCGCCTCCGCGATGCGATCGAGTCGGAGGTCAATCTCACGCGTTACCGACACATCGGCAATCGTAGATCGCGACGCGACCTCCATGATCCGGGTATCGAGGCGGAGCCCGTCATCAACAAGCTGATACGCGCCAATGATCAGGAGGTCAAACCCCTGTCGTCCGGCCAGATCCATGGCAAGCAGCTCTTCGCCGCCAACGTCGCGAAACGCCGCGGTCGCGACTGAGAGCGGCCCCTGACGCTCCAGCGCCAGTGACATCGCCTGCTCGAGGACCCTCTCGATGCCGGGATCGCGCTCTTCGACCGGACCATACACTTGCAGGACCCGAAGCGGAGGAAGGTCGGCCTCGGCGTATGCTGGGGTGGCGACTGGGAGAGCGAACCACGCCACCAGAGCAACCACCAGCGTTACCGACCGACGCCTATCCATCATTCACTCCAGGTATTCGCGAATGCTCTTTCGGGTCACGCCGCGATCGCGACAGATTGCCTGGTAGAACTCACCGCTTCGCCGCAGGGTGCGCTGTTGAGTCTCGTAGTCAACCGCGTACAGACCAAATCGGGCGGACTCGCCCTCGAGCCACTCGAAGTTGTCCATCAGCGACCAGTGAAAGTAGCCGCGTATGTCGGCGCCGGACGATACCAGGTCGGCAACCTCCCGCAGGTGGTCGTAGAGGTAACGGGAGCGGAGGGTGTCGCCGGCGTCGGCGATGCCGTTTTCGGTGATTACCAGCGGCAGGGTGTAGCGCTGTCCCAGTTGGGTACAGATGCGCGAGAGTCCCTCGGGGTAGATCTCCCACCCAAGGTCGTTGACCCGGCGGTCTGCTTTGACCGATCGACGGGTGAAGGCGGTGAACGGATTGGCGCTGCGTGCCACGATGTCGCGCGAGTAATAGTTGACCCCGATGAAGTCCGAGAACGGAACCGTCCGGTCGAGGAAGATGTCCTGAAAGAGGCGCTGAAGGCGGGCGGCCGCCCGCTTGTCGGGCCGCTCGGGGGTGGCCGGGTCGTAGACGCGAAGGTGGTGGGCAATACCCACCATGGGGTGCTGTCCGCGGGCGTCGCTGATCGCGTGAATCAGGCGGTACGCTTCCTCGTGGGCGGCCGCCACCCGGCGGGCGCCGGTGAAATAGGCGGAAGGGCTGCGCTTTCCCGGAGGCCACTCTCCAAAGAGATAGCCGAAGGCCAGATAGACGTTGGGCTCGTTGATGGTGACCCAGTGGTCTACCAGGTCGCCCAGGGTTTCGGCCACGCGGGCGGTGTACCGGCCAAAGCGGTCGACGATACTCGCCGCCGTCCATCCGCCGGAATCCTCCAACCAGAGAGGGTTGGAAAAATGGTGAAGGGTGACCATCGGCGTGATGCCCGCTTTTCGCAGTGCGGTGAGCTCTTCGCGGTAGAGCGCGATCGCCTCTTCATCAAAGGTCCCCTCGCGCGGTTCGATCCGGCTCCACTCCAGGCTCATTCGGTACGCCGTCACCCCCAGCGCCTTCTGCAGTTCGATATCGGCCGCAACCCGGTTCCAGTGATCGCATGCGCGAAGACAGTGGCTGCCGTCCTTGATGCGGCCCCGCTCACACCAGCGAAACCAGCTGTTGTTTCGGTCCCCACCCTCGATCTGCAGTGACGCGGTTGCCGTTCCAAGCTGAAAGTTGTCGGGTAGTGAGAACGGTGCGGGGGGGCGATCGTGGCCAAGGGGGATTTCGGGTAGGGGTGCGGGACGTACCATGAAGTGCTCCGTTAGGTAACCATAGCCCGTGGGTGGGTCTCCGCGCAAGGCCGGGCGCCTTCGTCGCGTCACGCATCATGCGTCGTGCGTCACGACTCCGCAAGTAAGCGCTGGACCAGGGTGTATCCGTCCGGCGCCTCATCCACCAGCGCGCGCTTCCGGTCACGCGGAAGTCGCTTCACGCGCCGCTCCAGCCGCAGGGCGGTGGCGCGGTCGCCAACCGACGCGTGGTATACCAGCTCCACTTCTTTGGCGGCACGGGTGAACCGGGCGGCGCGGGCCAGCCCCCGTTGGTGTTCGTCGATGCGTCGCGCGATGTCGGTGGTGATCCCGGTGTAGAGACGCCCGTCGCAGTTGGCGATGTAGAGCCACCACCGGGAAGCAGGCTGCTCGGCTCGGTGGTCCTCAGCCACAGCCCGCCTCGAGGTCCATTGTCTGCAGCCGTTCGTACTCTCCCCGCGGATCGCTGTGATGCAAGGCGGTCTCCGGGTGGGCGAAGAACGCGCCAAGGTAATCGCGGGTGGCTGCGGGCAGGGTCAGCCACGCGGACTCCCGGACGCGGCGCGTCGCCCGCAGCAGCATGGCGGTCAGCACACGGGCGACGGCGTTTCGGTACCCCGCGCTCTTCATGGAGACCCCGTCGCGGCGAGACACGGTGTAGTCATCGTTCACCGCGGCAAAGAGGATGTCACGCATCACCGAGTTCCACGCGGCGGTACTCTCCGCGTTCTCGGGCTCTGCCAGGATTGCACGGATGCGCGGTGCAAACTCAGGCATGATGGTCTGGTCCATAACCGCTGGATCGAAGGGCGTGCCGCGAATCACCTCCGCCTCGTAACGCAGGCGCTGCGCGAGGTTTCGCAGCCACTCGAAGTAGGAGGCAATGACCCCGGCGCCGTTGGCGAGAAAATCGTAGATCACGGTGACGCCACGCTCGAACAGAATTCGCTCGGCCTTGGCGGTGTGGGGGCCGTTGGAACCGCAGAGAATGATTGCCGTCTCGATCCGGCCGGCGTTGGCCGCCGTGATTGCGTTCTCCAGCGCCGCCGGTACCAGGATGTCACACGGAAGTTCGAGAACCGCGGTTCCCTCAGCAGCTCCGGTGATGGTGCGTTCTGCTCCATCGGTGAAACCGATGACCGTGCCGGTCTGCTTCACGTGTGCGATGAGGGACGCGACGGGGAGGTTGTTTCCTACCACCGCACCGCCCTTGTCGGCCACCGAAACCACGTTGACGCCGAAGGGGGCGAGTTCCTCCATGAGCGAACCGCCCACCTTTCCCGAGCCCTGCACCACCACCCGCTTTCCGCTCAGCAGTTTTGGGTAGACCCGAGTGGTGAGGGTGGTCCACTCCGGTGCGGTTACCGGCGGCGTGCCGCCGGCGGCGAGCACCGCCGCCTCGTCCCACGCGGCCATGCGTTGGAGCAGGGCGCGCTCGGCGTTGTCGGGTTCCTCGGCCGGTTGCCACGCCCCGTCCAGGTAGAGTCGGGTGACCGAAGCGAGCAGGGTGAGCATCAGACCACGTCCGGTGGCGCCGGTGCGCGCGGCAATTCCCATGAAGGGCTTGCCGGTGATCTGAGCGGCGGCCACCAGCTCAAGATAGCGCTCGCAGAAGACCAGCTCCCGCATAACGCCCTGGTCATGGTGGTCAACCGCAAAGGCGTCACGAAGGATCTGCCGAGCCTGTTCGGTGGAGACGACGTGGTTGCCAAAGAGGGTGGCCCCGTGCTTGACGCCGTACGCCATGAGCGCAAGATCTCGCAGGGCGCTCTTGAACCCCTCGAACATGTTGCCAATTTCGCGCGGGCCGCAGCCCACGTCGCCGGCGGGTACATCGCGCATGGGGCCGGTGACCAGAAAGAGCGATCGGCCGAAGTTGGAAAGCGTGTCGAAGGTTTCCAGGGTGCCGCCGCGTTGGTAGTCGGCGCGAATCTTGAGCCCGCCCTTGGCACCGCCGAAGAGGATGCGCGAACGCGCGCACTTCCACGTCATCATGAAGGCGAGGGCGGAGACTTCCACAAACTCGACAATGGGATCGATGCGCAGCCCGCCCTTGGCCGTCCCGCGCGCGCTGTTGTGGCGGGTGCGGAAGGCCGGCAGGTGGCTGGTATGTCGTCCTTCGTTCTGCTCGACCCAGAACTCATCGAAGGCCTCGAAGCGCAGCAGCATCGCAATGATTTCGTCGTTGTCCTCGATGCCAAGCAGCCGTACCCCCTCGAAGAAATCTGAGAGCGAGTTAATCAGAAAGACGCCAAGTTCCTCAGAGGATGCGGTATCGGCGTTGCGCGTGGCGATGTCGCGCAGCCGTGCGAGCGCGTCGCCGCGTTCTTCAGATGGGGTGTTGTCCCGCGAGAGGCAGCGGATCGATTCCTCAACGGCAACAAGGGTAGCGTGTTGCCGCGGCGGGCGGTCTCCCACGGTAAACTGCTGCAGGGCAGCCGTGGCATGGTCGAGTGCGGTGTCGGCGCCCACGTAGATGGAGAGGATACCCACCTCGCAGCCGCGGTGGGGGCCGTCGACCCGGTAGGGGAAGAGGTCGTAGTAGGCGCGGCGGATATTGATTCTCTGCCCGGTGAAGACCGCAACGCCGTCAATGGCGAAGGATGCCGAAGGGTTCTTCAGTGCCACGGCAACGCGGACCTCCTTGTCGGAGATGCGCTCGTTCTGATCAGTGCGCTCGTGCTCGGTGGTGTCCACGGTTATCACCGCTCGATCGCTCTCCACCGCCCGGTCAAAGAGGTCCTGGTGGCGCTGGATGCGAGGAGGGTCGGCGAGACTTGCCCCCTCCTCCAGAAGGTAGTCGTGCGTCAGACAGGAGATGAAG
>SLTF01000297.1 GCA_007130025.1 Spirochaetales bacterium
GGCCGACGCCCGGTATGCGGTGGCTCTGTCGATGCAGGAATCCGCCACGGTGGTCGAACTGATCTACAACAGCTCTGAGTCCCGGTCGGTTGCGCTCGCGACCGCAGTTGGCGCGGCGATCCAGCAGCACTCTGCGGCTATCTCCGCGCGAAGACTCGAGGAACGTGGCCTTGCAGCTGATCTTCTCACACCAATCGTGCTTCATAATCGACCACTCCATCACGGGGCCCGCGCAGCGGGAACGCTCGCGTTATCGGTGCTGGTGCCGGTGCTGGCGCTGCTCTCCGCAGCAATCGGCCCGATGGCCGCAGCCGGAGACCTTGGCGCGGGAGAAAAGGAACGCGGAACAATCGAGCCCCTGTTCGGCACGTGCGCCGGACGAGGGGCGGTTGTCGTGGGCAAGTACATTGCGGTCACGGTAATGGCGATCATTGGAGTGATGTCGTTCTTTGTGGGCGCGGGGCTCGCCTATCTGGCGGGACCCGTACTGCACGATGCCGTGCAGCTCGAGTTCCGGGTGGAGTGGCGAGCGGTGGCGGTAACCGTGACGCTGCTCGTGCTGACCGCGGCGCTGTTTTCGGCGATCGAACTGGCGATCAGTCTCAGCGCTCGCTCCCCGAAGGCGGCCCAGGCCAGCTTTCTGCCGGTGCTCATTCTTGCGTCGGCATCCGGATACGGTGCGATCGCGGTCTCCAGCCCTCCGACCTGGTACGCCCACGTGCCGCTGCTGAACCTTGGACTGGCGCTGAAAGGAGCCATTTCCGGCGTGCCCTTCTACCCCGTGCTCGTGGCGCTGTGGGCGCTTGGGTATATCGCCCTTGTGCTGACGATCGCTTCGGCGGCGGTACGCAGCGAGGCAGTCCTTCGTCGAGGCTGATCTCCGCTACTCTCGAGAAAGACCGCTTCGGCCGCTCATTCATGGACTCCCCGATTCACTGGTGCACCTTTTGTGCGACAGCGCACAGACCCCCGTACCTCGTTGTGACGATCTTTTCCCTATCCCGGAGATACCGGGTGAACATTTCCGGAAACGGAACGGGAGGAAACGGTATGGCGTGGTTAATCAGTGCTCTTGTTGTGGTGCTCCTGGTAGTAGTCATTCTGGCGATCGTCTGATCGCTGGTCCATTCGAATCGGCGGTACGGAGCTGTTCGACCTGTTTGGTCCGTACCGCCTTCAAGACGCTCCAGTGGTCAGGCAACGAGAAGGAGTAATCGGCAGTTCGCACACATGCTATCCCGGAGAAACGCGATGCAACATGCAACGTTGGAATTGTTCCTGGGATTGAGGTTGGCACTGACAATGGTTGGAGCGATCATCATTGGCCTTCTGATCGTTGGGCTCCTGATCGCATTGTTCGATCCAGGCGACAAGAAACCGGTCTCACTGAGCGAGTATGCCGAACGAACGTACCGGGCGTAACCGACGCCCGATGGGGTAAAGGAACGGGGAATATGAGCATCCGACATACAACGCACACGATGATGCGGATTTCACTCGCTGTGTGCGTGCCCGTACTCCTTGGTTTGTCGGGTTGCGCGGGCGCCGAGGCTGTTTTGTCACCTTCCCACTCGGGAGCGGAGATCTCCAACTCGGAAGCGGAGCTCGATGTGACCGCCTCCGTCGGCTATGGCTCTGAGCACTTCGTTCACCGCGTTGACCTGCCCGAACGTTGGAACGGCCGTTTCATGGTGTTGTTTACCGACCAATCGCTACGCGTGCAATCAGGCACCATCCCGCGGAGGGCGAGTTCCGCATTCAATGACCTGGTTGCCACCGGTTACGTCGTGGCCGAGATGGACGCGTTGTCGGACCCGTCGCCAAATCCGTTCGATTACAACCGTATGCAGGTTCATCTCGTACTGAGCATGGGATTCCCGGAGGGGACGTATCTGGTGGGGGCCTCACTCGGGGCGGAGATCGCGCTGTTCACCGTTGTGATAGACAACTCTCGACACGGTGCCGAACCGGACGTTGTTTCGCCCGGGTTCGTTCGATCGGGTCAGGACCGGTTCAGTGAGCCAACGGTGGAAGAGTTCCTGGCTTCGGACGAGCGGCTGGCAACCGTTCTGGCGTACCGGTTGCAGACCGACCGCTCTGAGCTTGCGCGCACACTCGTTTCGTACTATTCCCTGTTGAACGAACTGCACCGGAACCATTCCGGTCGACCATATATCCCCGGCGTGCTATTTCGAGATTCGCGAATAAACACAGGAGTCAAACGATGAAACCAAAATGGATACGAACGGGATTGCGGTTCGTGGTTGCGGCACTGGGCGCACTTGCTATCGGCGGTCTGTCTGGGTGCATGTCAAATCCTGCCACCGGGGAGCGGCGGTTCAATTTGATGAGCATGGACCAGGAGATCCAGATGGGCCGCGAGGCCGACGGGCAGATCAGCGAGACCATGGGGCTCTATCCCGACGAGACACTGCAAACCCACGTCTCCGATATCGGCCTTGCCATGGCTGCCGCGAGCGAGTGGCCTGATCTACCGTGGACCTTCCGGGTGATCGACGACGAAACGGTCAACGCGTTTGCGCTTCCCGGTGGCCACATCTACGTGACCCGCGGGATTCTGGCGCATTTCAACAGCGAAGCACAGCTCGCCGGTGTTATCGGCCACGAGATCGGCCACGTCACCGCCCGTCACGCCTCCACCCGTATGAGCAAGATGCAGATAACCCAGCTTGGTGTGGGACTCGCGATGATGCTCGAACCGGAACTGCAGAAGATCGCCCCGCTGGCCGGTGCAGGGATGCAACTGCTGTTCCTGTCATACAGCCGCGCCGATGAGAATGAGTCCGATGAGCTCGGGGTGCGATACATGGCGAGAATGGGCTACAACCCGGAGGCGCTGGTTGAAGTGATGGAAACCCTGCGTCGAGTCTCTGCAGCCGGCGGTGGCGGAAGGCTGCCTGAATGGCAAACCACCCACCCCCATCCGGAGAATCGCCAAGAGAGCATCCGCGAACATATCCGCGATCTGGGACCCCGTGAGTTCCGGCCCGACGGTCACGACGAATACCTGCGCACAATCGATGGAATCGTCTACGGCGCCGATCCCCGCGAAGGCTACAGCCGCGACGGCGTGTTCTACCACCCCGTTCTGCGGTTCAGTCTCCACTTCCCGGATGGCTGGACGGTGATCAACCAGAAGCAGGCGGTGATCTCGGTGAGCCAACAACGCGATGCCTCGGTCCAGCTCACAATTGCCCACGCGTCAACCATTGAGGCTGCAGCCCGCAATCTGTACGACAACGATCGGGTTTCGGGAGCGGGAGTAGCCCGAACGCGGATCAACGGACTGCCCGCCGGAATTGGAACCTTCATCGCGCAGACTGAACAGGGCCCGATCGAGGGTTCGGTGGCATTCGTGGAGCACGATTCGCGGATCTATCAGCTGATTGGCTACTCGGGTGCGAGCACCTGGCCTGCGCATCGCGAAACGGTGAACGCTTCGCTGCGCAGCTTCGCAGTGCTAACCGATCGCCGCGCGATCGACGTAGAGCCGATGCGCCTGGATGTTATTCGCGTTGAGCGATCACAATCGCTTCGTGATATCTACACTGCATACTACCGTGGTACAACGCCCCTCGTGCCCATCGAGCAGATCGCGCTGATCAACCAGCTCGACCCCGACAGTCGCGTCACCGTCGGAACGCTGGTAAAGATGATTCGCTGAGAGCGTCCCCGCGAATCTCAATTCTCGACCGAATCCGGAAGCAGTCGGTGGAACTCGTCTCTGACAACTTCGTAGCACTCGCACACCCGATCCTCAAGCCCGGGACGGTCCAGCACGGTAATGAGTCCCCGATGGTAGTCGATCAGGCCCGCTTTCTGAAGCTTGCCGGCGGCCTCGGTCACACCCTCGCGCCGCACTCCGAGCATGTTGGCGATCAGTTCCTGGGTCATGCTTAACTCATTGGACGGCAACCGGTCGAGGCTGAGGAGCAGCCATCGGCAGAGCTGCTGATCGACGGTGTGATGTCGATTACAGACCGCCGTTTGTGCCATCTGGGTCAGAAGCGCCAGAGTGTACCGCAGCAGGAGGTGCTGAACCGCCCCCGAACGGTCGAACTCCCGGGTCAGGATCGTACCTTTCAGGCGATACGCCTGCCCTGCGCTCTGCACCACCGCTCGATTTGGCATGGTCTGCCCACCCATGAACAGGGCAATTCCAACCACCCCCTCCTTCCCGACAACGGCAATCTCCGCGGAGGCCCCGTCTTCCATGACGTAGAGCAATGATACGATGGAGTCGGTCGGGAAGTAGACCCAATCGAGCTGTCCTCCCGACTCATACAACACGTCGCCCAGCGCAAGAGGCACGAGCTCAAGGTGTTCGGAAAACCGCGTGTAATCCGGGTTCTTGAGAACGGCGAGCAGGCGATTATCTCGTGGGTTGGGTTTGATATCCTGATCAGGCTCTGGCATACTGAATCCCTTAATTTAAAATATAAATCGGAATCCAGGAAGTCAAGCCAGGTCATGCAGAAATTGCGGAGTACGCAGTATCCCGGCGAACGCAACCCCGCCGGGATCGGCGGGGAAATCTGATCTACCGTTTGATTTTTTCTTTCGCGTCACCGTAACCGGCTTGCAGTTTGCCGTGTGCGTTCTGAGCCTTGCCCTTCCGCTGCATTGCCTTATCGTCGGTGGCTTTGCCAACCTCAATTTTGACGTTTCCCTTCGCTTGGTCGACGCGGCCTTTCACCTGGTCTTTGTTCATGATGCCCTCCTGGCAATAGCTATTCCGGCGCTCGAGAGTGCGCACTCCTGTCGTCACCAATGCTGACCCCAACCTACCGCGACCGACAGAAGCAGTCTGTGCGTCAGCGAACAGACATCGACCCTGACTATTCGTAACCTTCAGGTATCCTGTTAGGAGGAGAAGAAGCCTTGAGAAAAGTATTCGTGATTCTATCGGTTCTGATGATTCTGCCGGCACTGGCCTTTGCGCAACTCGCTGTGGGCCCGGCAGCGTTTTTCAAGTCTCCGGTTCTCTTGGGGCAGTCGGTTGACGCTGACGAAGTTAACGTCAACCAGTTCAGCTTCGGAGCAGACGCGAGGTATCGTCTGGGTTGGTTCCAGGTCCAGGGCCTGATGCTCTACTCGGTGGGTGACATCAACAGTCTCGATATTTTTCTGGACGGTGGTGTAGCACTTGATGTGGGAATCGTCACGGTATCGGCCGGCGCGGGACCCAATTTCACCAAAAACTTTGACGGAAGCCCCGCGCAACAGGCAGGGTTGAACAGCAGAGTCGGCGCGGACGTGCGGCTCGGTCCCGTCTCGGTGGGCGGATCGTACATCATGGCCCTCGACATCACCGACAACGGTTTTAACATCAAGACCAGCTCCGGACTGCTGGGCGCCCATGTGCTGTTCTGGCTGTAAGCGAAGAATGTAAAAAATGCTACCCGTTGTTCCCCTCTTTGGAGGGGAACACATTCTGTGATTATGCGGAGCGTCTATCCGCGGGAGGAAGAACATGAACGGAATACGAGTACTTGCAATTGTCCTGATAGTGGCCGGCGTCCTTGGTCTGGCGTACGGGGGGTTTACCTACACCAGCCGGACGCGCCGTGCGAACATTGGTCCGATTGAACTTGCCGTGGCGGAAAAGAACACGGTCAACGTACCGATGTGGGCAGGCATTGGCGCAATCGCCGTCGGCGGTGGGTTGTTGTTCGTTGGGAAAAAGGGACGCGCCGCCTGACCAGCGCGATCAATCCCGGACTGGGTCGCGCAACGCGCCCAGTCGTCCCATCTTCCCACCGGCCCGTGTGCGCGCCGATAGCGGCGAGGCCCGCTTACGTGTCGTCGTCCAAGATCCGCTCGAGACTGCGAGCAGACACGCGAAAGCGCCCCTTCCCCGAAAGACGCGTCAGACTTCCCTCCTCAACCATCTGACCCAGGCATCGCGAGAGCGCGGGCCGGGTTACGCCGAAGAGGTCGGCCAGGGTCTCGAGTGTGTAGGTGAGTTGAATCTCGCTTTTTCCCTGCCGCCGAGCAACCTCCAGAAAGTGCCCGGCAATCTTCTGTCGCATCGAGGCAAACTGCAACAGCCGGATTTTTTCCGCCAGAAACAGAATCTTCTCGCCACCTTCCCGCAGGAAGTTTTCCAACACCACGGGGAAGGTGCCCAGCATGCGCAGTGCGTCGGCTCGCGGAAGCGAGACGATCCTGCACGCGTCTACCACACGCAACTGGACCGGAAAGCGGGGGTCCGCGGTGAAGAGTATCGGCCCGGCCAACAGCGCGCCGGATGCCAGGGTTTCAATGATGAGTACACCCTTCGGCGCAATGACTTCAGCCGCGATCGTCCCCTCGGCCACCAGGGAGAGGCGCTCGATCGGGTCTCCCATCAGCGCGATGAACTCTCCACTCCGCGAGTCGGCAACCGACCACCGGTAGCTTTCAGCGACCTTCCGTCGATCATGGGGATCGAGGCCGTAGAACAGCGGTGCAGTCGTCCAGATGTTTTCGGCAAACACATCCATAATCGCGGTCACTGTACCATAGGTTACGGACCGGTTTCGA
>SLTF01000113.1 GCA_007130025.1 Spirochaetales bacterium
AACGTGCGCAGCCTGGGCAAGATGCTCGAAGAGGTCGCCAGGAAGCAGAAGAAGAAACAGGCAATCCTTTTCGAGAACCGCGAGGTCAGCTACCGCGAGCTCGATGAGAATGCCAACAAGATTGCCAACGGACTCAAGTCGCTGGGCATTACCAAGGGTGATCGCGTAGCGTTGATGATGCCCAACATCCCCGACTTCATCTACGCATTCTTTGCGATTCAAAAACTTGGGGCAGTCGCCGTTCCCTTCAACACCATGTACAAGGGACGCGAGATCATCCACATCCTGAACGACTGTGGTGCGCGCGCCATCATCACCATGACTAACTTTGCCAACCTCATCAATGAGGTGCGCGAAGACGTACCCACCCTCGAGCACGTCATTCTCACCGGACAACGGACGATGGTCTTCGTCACGCCCGACAATACCGTCAACGTTCAGATGGTGGTGGGTAAGAAGACCTTCGAGTCGGGAGACGACGCCTTCCGCGTGGTGGGCGAAATCCTCATCGACACCTTCAAGCAGTTTGGCGTTGAGGCGTGGTACAAGCATCGCGGAGGGGTACGGGTTGGCGGCAAGAAGCTCGCCACTATTCTGGTATCAGAGGTGGAGAACCTCGTGGTGATCAACGTGGTTGCATTCCTGGGACCGCTGCACACCGACGACTTCTTCCGCGTGATCTGGGTGTCGCCCGAGGTCAAGGACAAGGTCATGGAGCCGATGACCTCGGTTGAGGAAGAGACCGGAACCCTGCCCTCGATCGACGAGTTCAAGACCAAACTGCTCACTTCGCTGAAAGCGCGTCTGGGTGTTGACGCCGAAGAAGGACAGCTCAAACGCGACGAATTATTTGGATACGAAAAGACACTGGCACTGGCGCGAAAGACGCAGTGAATGTTACCATGGGGCCATGATCTCCGGCTCCACGATTCGCGTTCTCCGGCTGGCGTTTCTGACCGCTCTCTGTATGGCCGTATGGCTTCTGGTGTCGCAGGACCTGCACCCCGTCGCCGTAACGGCCGGGGCGTTCTTCTCGGTGGTTGCCGCCGTGATCAGCAACCGAGCCTTCTTTGAGCCAAACCTCGTCCACCGCAGCGACTTCTTCATCCGCTTCGACCTGGTTGTGGCCTTCATTGCCCTGGTCGTGATTCAGAGCTACCTCTCGAGCGTGGAGATCATTGTGCGGATGATTCGGGGCGACTATCGGCCCGGAATCGTGCGCATCCGGACACACCTTCGCTCGCCGGTTGGACGAACGGTACTGGCGAACACCATCAGCATGATTCCCGGAACCCTCAGTCTCTGGCTCAAGGACCAGCACATCTACGTGCACTGGTTTGACAAAAAAACCCATCACAGCAGCAAGGCGCGTGCCCTGATCACGGGAGCGATCGAACCGCTGCTTTCCCGGATCTTCGGATGAGTCTGTTCATCGGCATCCTGGTGGTGTTTCTGGCCCTCGCGGCCATCCGCCTGGTCATTGGCCCCACCACCGAAGACCGGCTCCTTGGACTGACGATGGTATCCGCCCACATCGTGCTGATCCTGGCGATGCTCGCGGTCGAGTTTGGAAGCTCCTTCTACCTGGACGCGGCGATGATCTACGCTCTGCTCTCGTTTACCGAGGTCATTGCCTACGTTCGCTTCAGCGGATCGGGAGGATAGGGCATGCCCGTGTTTGGCTCCATCATCATCGGAATCGGCCTGGTCTTCATGGCGTTTGGCATTCTGGGCTCGATCATCCTGCCGGACCTGCTCACCCGGTCCCACGCCGCAACCAAATGCGGCATCACCGGCTCGGTCACGATTCTTGCAGGGCTGGCCGCATACACCCTGCAGTGGGACTTTAGCCTCAAGCTGCTCTTCATCATTGTGTTCACCTTTCTCACGGGACCAATCATCGCCCACGTGATCGCAGTGGGGCATCTGCGCCGACGAGCCGGACGGGAGAGAGAATGAATCTGAATCTCATCGTGAACCTGGAGTCGATTCTGTCTATCATGCTGCTTGGCGCGACCATCTCGGTGGTCTTCTCGCGCAACATGATCAACGCGGTGATCGGGTGCAGCGTGTTCAGCATGTTTCTGACGCTGAAATACTTCACCCTGAACGCCCCGGATGTCGCAATCACGGAGGCGGCCCTGGGTGCGGGGCTCTCTACGCTGGTGTTTCTGGTTGCGATTCACAAAACCAGCGGTCGCTCACCGGCTGCGAAGCGGGGCGCCCCGGCGGGGGACCGGCCGGCGGATTCCCGGGAGCAGGACCAGCGATGCTGACCATGTTTGTCGTTCTGCGCGATGAAGAGCAGACTCGCACGGTGGTCTCCACCATGATCGAGTGCGGGATCTTTGAGGCAACGATTCTGGACGGAGAGGGCGTCGAACATTACGCAGCGGAGACCATACCCGTATTCTCATCGCTGGGCTCGCTCTTCGGCGACCGCTCCACCTACAACAACACGATCATTGCGGCGGTCGAGAACCGGGAGACGGTCGTGGAGTTTGTATCACTCTGCGCCAAGGCGGGGATCGACTTTTCGCAACCCGGAGTTGGATCGGTGATGGCCGTGGCGTGTGAGTTCTTTGCCGGAGAGAAGGACCCGCGCCCATGATCGATCCCGGCAGTTCGCAGATCGTTCAGACGAGCGTACGCAAGCTTTTTCCCTTCGCGGTGATCTTCTCCATCTACGTGTTTTCCTACGGGGCAAATCTTCCTGGTGGTGGCTTTCAGGCAGGGGTAGTCTTTGGGACGATCGTAGTCGTTTTTGAGCTGAGCTTTGGGCGGCGCATCGGTACGCACGCGGCCTACCAGATCATTGAGTTTGTCGGAATTGTGATTCTGGTTTGCTGCATGATCTGGGGCTACGTCGACAGCGGCTTTCTCTTCGGGGGACTCTACCGCCATACCACAGAGGCCCTGCTACTCTCCAGCGTCTATTACTGGTTTCTGAACCTTGCCATCTACCTGGAAGTGCTCGCGTCCATGGTGTTGATCTTCCGCGGCTTCATCGAGTGGCGCGATGACCGGTAGGCTCTTTCGCATCGGGGTGGCAATCCTCATGATCGCCGCATTCGGGTACATGACCATCTGGCTCACCGGGGTAGAGATTGTGTTTCACGAAGAGATCATCGATTACGTGGCCATCGCCCGGGCGATGAACATTCGCAACCTGGTCTCGGTGATCTACCTGGGCCCACGGATCTTCGACACCATGATTGAGGTCCTGGTGGTGGTACTTACCGTCTACGGCATGACCTTCCTGCGGGGTAACGAATGATCCTCGCCGTTCTCTGTGTGGCCATCTACGGCTTGATCGTCAGCGACAATCTGATTCGAAAGGTGATGTGTCTGAGCATCATCGAGAGCATCATCATCATGACCTTTCTGACCACCGGGTTCACGCGCGGGGCCGCGGCACCGATTCTGGTCGAAGGCGTGCAGAATATGGTCGATCCGGTACCGCAGGCGCTGATGCTCACGGCGATCGTCATCGGCGTCTGCTTCAACTCGCTGGCCATCGCCGTGATTGTGAAGATCTACTACCGATACGGAACCGTCGACAGCAGGGACTTTCGTGATCGTTAGAACCGCCATTCTCTTCTTCCCCCTGATACCAATGCTCGCCCTGTTGTTCACGCTCGCGGTCAAGTACCTTCTGCACCGCGACGCGTCGCTTGCGATGATCGCGCTCAGCTCCGTTCTGCAGATCGCCACCGGCGTGTTTCTGATTCTGACCTTCTACGGAAGCAGCGGCGTGCACGTGGAGCCGGTGAGTCAGTGGGACTATTCCATCGTCTTTGCGTTTGATTCTACGCGCAGCTACTTTGTGGCGGCGCTGCTGATTCCCATGCTCTTCTCGTTCCAGCGCCTGCGGACGCTGCCAACCTTCTCCTCCCGGGTGATCTTTCTCTTCTACCTGACCGGCTGCAGTGGCCTCGTCGTGGTGGGGGACCTCTTCAGCTTCTTCGTGCTCTACGAGCTGATGATCATGGCGGCCTACATGCTGATTGCGGTAAAGGAGCAATACTACGCGTCCATCAAGTACATGCTCTTTGGCGCGGTGAGCTCCGCGTTCTTTCTGGGAGGCATCGTGCTGCTCTACGCGTCGGGGGCCTACTTCAACTTTGCCTTCGTGGAGACGGTCGCGGATCTCAGCATCTACAACCTGAAGATCGTCATGATTCTGTTCAGCACCGCCTTCTTCGTGAAGGCTGCGCTCTTTCCCGCATCGTCCTGGATTGCCACCTGCCATTCGGCGACCAACGGACTTGTCTCCTCCTTTCTCTCGTCGTTTACGGTCTTCACCGGTCTGTTCGGCCTGAACTACCTGGTCATTCAGCCGGCGATCGCGTTGGGATACGAACCGATCTTCACCTTCCTGCGCGGCATATCGCTGATCAGCATCGCCGCGTCCGCGATCTTTCTCTTTCTGGAGACCGATTTCAAGCGCTGCATTGCCGGGAGTACTGCGTACTCGATCGCGATCGTGGGGGTTCTGCTCTCCTACCGCGAAGTCAACCTCGCAATGAGCTACATCGTGGTACACGCCTGCTACAAATCGCTGTTCTTTCTGCTCGCAGAGAATACCGAGCGCGACGGGATGCAGCTTCGTGGTTCCCTGCTTGGCGCGCTGACCTTTGCCGCGCTGATCCTCTTTGCCGGCGGGCTTTTCCCCACCCTGACCCACTTTGTGAAATCGGAGGTTCCGGCAATTGGCATTCGGTACAAGCTGATCACATACGGTTCCCTGTTCTTCGCCCTCTCTGCATTCCTGAAGTTTCGCTACCGGGTCATCAAGGTTGCTCCACCGCGAGTCCTCATTGCCGGCGCAGCCGGCGTGATGGTCCTGCTCTACCTGACCTTCAGCCACTACCCCGCCGGGTTCTCGCCGCTGCTGGTGTCGATTGAGGCGGTTATCCTGGTTGCGGCGCTGCTGCTGGCCCGCCCTTTATTCACTGCCTTGAAACGATTTGCCAACATCGACTCACGCTTTGTCTTCTACAACCTGAACGTGGAGTTACTCTACGTCTTCCTGCTCTTTCTGGCCCAGACTGCAATACTCCGCTTCTTTCTGGAATAGCCGCTCGCGATTTCCACCACCAATCGGCGATTCCCGGGTCAAATTTGACGATTCCTCTCGGGCTTTTGTAGGTTTGGTACGAAGGGGAGTACGCCCGCCGCCGGCGAGCGTTGCTCATCACCGATGCCAGGGAGCGGAAATGAATCACAAACCCATCAAATCGCGAAAAACCCTAATTCAGAAAAACCGAGTAACATCCGCGGCGGCCGGAGTCGCTGGAATAATCATCATAGCAGGCATGATGGTGGTATTGACCGCCGGTGGGCGCCGGGAAACGCGAAGCGTGCCCGAGACGGTCGACCGCGGACAGGCGGTCGTATCGAGCCATGAGCTAGCTACCGAGGCCGGCATGGCCATTCTGGATGCGGGGGGAACCGCCGCCGATGCCGCGGTCGCCGTTGCGGCGGTACTCAGTGTGGCCGAACCGTGGTTCTCGAGCGTGCTCGGCGGAGGAACCTGGGCGCTCTACTTTGACGCTGAGACCCAAACGGTGAAAGCCGTGGACGGCGTTGGTCCCGCGGGAAGCAACGCGTCTGCCGAGGCGTTTGAGCCCATTGCCCTGGACGGAGGGATGCACCAGGCGGTGGTTCCCGGAGCGTGGGGAGGCTGGATCGAGTTGCTGCGGGAATACGGTGCACTTCCCCTCGCGGAGATACTCGCACCCGCCATCGAACACGCCGAAGCCGGCGTACCGGTAACCCCGGAGATGGCTTTCTGGCTCGGGATCGAGGCGGACAACGTCTCCCAGTGGGAGTCCTCGCGCGCGGTCTATTTTCAGAACGGACGCATGGTGCAGGAGGGCGATACCGTCTACCAGCACGACATGGCGGACACCTTCCGCCGCCTTATCGCGGCCTACGACGAAGCGCGCCCAGCCGGGCGCGACGCAGCCCTCGATGCGGCAGAGGACTATTTCTATCGTGGCCCGCTGGCTGAGGCAATCGTTGATTACTCCGAACGCTTCGACGGATACCTCACCATCGAAGATTTCCACGGCTTTCACGCGGCGCTCGTCGATCCAATTTCCCTTGACTACCACGACGTCACGGTGTATCAGAATCCACCCAACAGCCAGGGGGCTACCATGCTGATGGCCCTCAACATTCTGCGCGGGTTCGATCTGTCGGAAATGGATCCCGACGGCGCAGAGGCGATCCACCTGCAGACCGAGGCGATCAAGCTCGGCCACATCGACAAGTATTTTCACATCGGTGATCCCGACTGGCTCGACGTACCCATCGCATCCCTGCTGTCTGACGCTCATGCCGATCGCCGTCGTGACCAGATTCGCATGGACTCGGCGCTCGAATGGCCGGTGGACGACGTACTGGTGATCGATCCCGATCTCGAGGCGCGGAACACCACTACCTTTCACGTAACCGATCGCCACGGGAACGCCGCGGCGGTGACCACCTCGCTGGGAGCGCAGTTTCTGGTGATCGGGGATACCGGCATCCATATCAATAACCGCATGCGCATGATGGCGGTAGCAGACGGCGATCCCAACCGCATCGAGCCGGGTAAGCGCGTGCGCCATACCAGCAACCCGTACATCGCCATGAAAAACGATCGCCCGTTTATTCTGGGTGGAAACACCGGAGTTGATACGCAGCCGCAGGGCCAGGTGCAACAGTTCATATCGGTGGTGGAGTTTGGGTTCAGCGCTCAGGAGGCGGTATCGCGGCCGCGCTTCCTGACTACCGCCTTCCCCGCCGCGCGGGTGCCCTGGACGGCCACCAACGAACTCGCGCTGGAAGAAGGTATTTCGGATGACGTCCTGGATCAGCTCGCCGCAATGGGCCACACGGTGAACCGCGACGGCCTGTGGGGAAGCGCAAATATGATTGTCATCGATCCCGACGGCGGCGCGCTGCAGTACGGTGCCGACCATCGCGGAGGCGTTGGAAAGGGGTTGGCACGACAAGCGGAGACTGAGTAGAAACAGAAGTATGGATACACCAACAGCCTCTCTCCGGACCGTCGCGGCGATGATCGCCACGACGGTTCTGACATTTGCCGGCTGCGGCGGTCCTGCCGTCGACCCAACTCAACCCCTGACCGCGCCGGCGGGCGGGGACCATGCCCGCGCCTTCAGCGAAACCGGCGAACCGGCAGCGATCGCGTCGGACGCCACGGGAGAAGAGGGTCGGTTTGCGGTCGTCACCCGCGACCGCAATGCGTCACTGATTGGATTTCAGGTCCTTGAGGCCGGTGGCACGGCCGCCGACGCCGCATTCGCGGTGGGAGTGGCGATCAGCGTCTCCGAACCGCACTTCTCGCATGCGCTCGGTGGTGGAACGTGGGCCCTCTACTACGACGCCGAGCGCGAAACCGTCGAAGCCGTCGATGGAGTGGGCCCGGCCGGATCGCTGGTTGACATCGAGTTCTTCCGCGATCCGCTTCGCAACACCTACCTGGGCATGCATCGCGTCATCGTCCCCGGCGCATGGGACGCGTGGATGCTGATGCTCGACCGATACGGCACGATGGAACTCGATGAGTTGATGACGCCGGCCATCACGCTCGCGCGAAACGGCGTGGCGGTTACCCGAAGTCTCGCGGGGTTCATCCTCCAGGAGCAGCCTCACATACTGCGGTTTCCCGAGACCGCTGCCGTTTTTCTTCCCGGGGGTCGACCGCCGGCGGTGGGGGATACCCTCTATCAGCACGACCTGGCCGATACGCTGGAACTCATCGTGGATGCATACCGCGCAGCCCGCCCCGAAGGCCGCTCAGCCGCTCTGCGCGCCGCGAGCGATGTGTTTTACCGGGGCCCCGTCGCCGAGGCGATCGTGTCGTACTCCGAGCAGCACGGAGGCTTTCTCACCCGGGAGGATTTCGCGGGGTTTGCCGCCCAGGTGGTATCCCCGATATCCACTACCTACCGGGGGATACGGGTCTACTCTCCGCCGCCCAACAGCCAGGGCATCGCGATGCTGATGGCGCTCAATATCCTGGAAGGATTTGACTTCGTCGGCCGAACCCCGGATGACCCCTGGGTGATTCATCGTGTTGTGGAAGCGACCAATCTCGCAAAGATCGACACCTGGCACTACGTGGGCGATCCCGCCTGGGTGGATGTTCCGGTCGGAGAGCTTCTTTCCGCGGAGCACGCCCGGAGGCAGCGCGCGCGCATCCGGCCCGATCGGGTAACACGCTGGCCGGCGCCGGGAGGCCTTTCGTCCAGCAACAACACCACGACCTTCTCCGTTCTGGACCGCTGGGGCAATGCAGCAGCAGTCACCACGTCCATCGGATCGCAGTTTCTGATTGCGGGCACAACCGGTATCAACGTGAACCAACGTATGGCCAACATGGAGATCACCGAAGATAATCCCAACATGATCGCTCCGGGGAAGAAGGTGCGCCACACGGTCAATCCCTACATGGCGTTTCGGAACGGCCGCCCCTTCATTCTCGGCGGGAACACCGGGTTTGATACGCAACCCCAGGGGCAGATTCAGCAGTTCATCAACGTGGTTGATTTTGGGTTGAGCGCTCAGGAGGCGGTCAGCCGTCCACGCTACATTGCGCACGGCTTCCCGTCGTCCACCTACCCCCATGCGGCGGGAAACCACCTCTTCGTGGAGACCGGCTTTCCCGCTGCCACCCTGAACGCGCTCGCGGCAATCGGCCACACCTTTGGCAGCCCCGCCATCATCGGGAACGGAAACATGACCAAGATTGACCCGGTCACCGGTTCGGTAACCGTTGGCGCGGATCCCCGCGGAGAAAACCTCGGCTTGGTCGGCCCGCGCCCCTGACGCGTCGCTCACTACCGGCTTCGGCCGGCTACCAGCCGCCGGCAAGCAGGTCACGAGCGCGCTTGAGCTCGATGAATCGTGCCGCGTCGCCCCCGCGATCGGGATGATGCTCGAGACTCAGACGGCGATACGCGCCGGCGAGCTCCGCCGCGCGGGGAGGGACCGGGGGAACGCCGGCAGGCACCATCTCCAGGATCAGATGCGCCATGACCCGTTCACCGACCATTGGGGAGAGCGCGCGATATCGCTCGCAGAGCCGCCGAATGTGGGTGCCGAAGAGCCTCCGCCAGTCGTCCCGGTTGAACCGTGCGTACCGATCGGCGGCCCGACGCGACGAGGGAAACAGCGAGCGATTCCACACCGGGCAGTCCTGCCTCGGATGAAGCTCGCACTCAAGCGCTCCGAGGTACTTGACCGCAGCAAGTCTGGGAGCGGGAAGTGCGCGCAGCACCTCCATCGCGTAGCGCTCACGTGCGGTGTTCCGCTCTTCCCGGCGCTGGAGGTACTCGCGTCGGGAAGCGAGAAACAGCGGAAAGAACTCATTGTTGGGGAGTCGATAGGTACGAAACAGGTTGGGAAGGTTTTCCGGAGTGATGGTCGCGTTGTGTAACAGGGTATAGCAGCGCCGTGGAAACCGAACCTGGAGCAGACCCGGGGTGTTCTGCACCGCCCGCATCATCGCCGGGTAGGTGGCAGTGCTCGCCAACGACTTGGGCTGGCGCCGCAGAAGCGTCTCAACGGTGTAAAAAGTCGATGAGCGGCGGCGGGTGGTACGCCGCCGTGCTCGGTACGTCTTGCGCATTCGCCGTGATGGTATCACGCCTTGAGCGCTCTGCGAAGCTCAGTCCGCGCCCTGCGATGGTCGGCCGGCTCCGAGATCCTCAGGACGCCCAGGCGTGAGCGGCCAGATTCTGAATAGCGGTAAGGTCCCTGGGATCCATTTCCCAGGCGAGTCCGTGCAGCGCTGAGGCGCGGTTGCGCTCACCGAGCATACCGTACGCGGTGGCAAGGTTTCGCACCAGAATTGGGTTCTCCCGATCGCGTGAGAGGGCGCGAAGAAAAAAACTCTTTGCCGCCGCACCGTCACGGCGACGCAGTGCCAACACCCCGCAGAGTGCCAGAAGGTCCGCAGTGTCCGCGTGATGGGCACGGGCGTGGCGCAACACCGCCTCGGCCTCGTCGTATTGGCCCGACTCGATGCAATCGGCCGCCAGACCAGCTAAGCGGTCGAGCTCCGCGGTGGTGATGGGAGTCTGAGCAGATTGGTAATCCATGGCGTTTTCTCCCCTGCAATTCCTGATGGTGTCACTCATAAAATACCGCTCAGAATCCCGGTTGGCAACCTCGATAATCCTGAGTAGATTGAAGGCTTCACACCACGGTACGCGTTCAAGGAGAGGCAGCGGTGTCGCTTTACAAGGTTCACTTCAAGTGGAAAGACAAAGAGATCACGCTGCGGGCAAAGGGGCTCGACCTGACTCACCCGTATTTTGTCTCGATTACCCAGATGGTATTCCCCGAAGGGCCCAAGATCATCATTGACCCGGGCGAAGACGAGATCCGCCGCACCTTTGGGAAAGCGGACCACCTGATGATCCCATTCCAGACGGTGACCCTGATTGAGGAACACCAGGATGAGCGGGTTGAGCATCCCGGAGAGAAGAAGGTTCGAAAATTCACCCTCGTTGACGACACCCAGAACGATACGGAAGACCGGTAGTCCGCACCGGTGCTGCGGAGACCGCGGTGTCACCAGGCTTCGTGGCACAGCCTTGCATTGCCGGCCGGCATCAACTACTATCTGGATAAGAACGCCACTCGGAGGAGCTGATGATCGTCAATTGTCTCTCCATCTCCAACCCTGTCTCGTACCTGGTCTGCTACGGAATAAAGGACGTCGAAAACCGAACCTGGCGGACCGACTACCGGGGAACCCTCTACATTCACTCCGCCGGGCGACTCAGTTTCCGCGGAATGCCCGATTTCTCGCGGTTTCCCATGCCGGTCGTCCACGAGTTCGATGACCTGATGGGACGGATCGCGGAGATGGAGGAACAGAGTCGCTACATCGGGTTTCCCGAGCACGGCGTCACCGTTCAGCTGCAGCGTGAAGAAAAACAGCCCGCGGCGGTGCACAACGAGTACGCCCTGCTCTCCGATGTGTATGCGCACTACCGCAGTGGCGACCCCGACGCCTTCTTTCACTCGCGCGCGATAATCGGGAGCGTGGAGTTGGTAGACATTGTCAACAACTCGAAGAGCCCGTGGGCGGAAGAGGGTAAGTTTCACTGGGTGTTTCGTCATCCCGTGCGCTTCAAGATACCGGTACCCAATATCCCGGAGAAATCGGGAATCTGGAAGTTTGAAATCTGATATGACCCGGGAGCGTTACCACTCCGGGGCGGATGGAAAGGAGCGATGAATGGCCAAGAAGACCGACTACAAGATTGAAATTCGTTGCGACGGCGAAAAAGTCCCCCTCAACGGGTTTGTGCGGGATATCTGCGTCAACGTGATTGCCGCCGCGGTTGGCTCGCTGAAAGAGGTCGATCTCAAGAAGCCCATCACGGTGACCATTTCTCCCAAACCGGTCAAGAAAGCCGCCGCGGACAAAGCCGCGAAGTAGCCGCCTGAGCCGCCGGTGTCTGGATTCTCAGCAACGCACCGGTGATGCGGCAGACCACCCCATGGACAACCTGCGCGTAACCGACATCGAGGGAACCACATCCGGGCACCAACTCGTCCTGTACGGACTGCTCCAGTGCGAGCCGTGCCGCGAGGCAAAGGAGTACCTCGCCACCCGCGGGATCGCGTACCGGTCGATTACCGTTGACTGGCAGCTGCCTGAGAACCGTGTCGCGTTGAAGAAGCGGTTTGAGTCTTCCTACGGGAAGCGCCCCATCTACCCGGTACTGGAAATTGATGGAACGCTCCACTTCGGGTTTGACCCCGAAGCATGGGATCTCCTCATCAACGATTGAGGAGAAGGTGGGAGCCGGCGCTCGCCGCCGGTCGCGCGATCAGTTCGACGGGCGGATGGTGAACCGGCCGAACACCGTGCCCATGTAGCCAAACGAGCTGATGTCCGCTGCTTCCGGCGCAAACACCAGCAGCAGGCCGGTGCCGACGCTGAAGCCCGGTGTCAGGCGATAGGCTGCCGACACCTCCGGGATAAACACCGCACCGGTCTGCAGGCTGTTGTACAACCCAAAGAACATGAACAGGCCGCCCCCAGCGTTGGCGTTCAACACAAAACGACCCAACTCAGCTTCTGCGGTCAGGATCGGATAGGCCAGACTCTGGATGATGAAGGTCCACAGTCGGACGCCACCACCGAGCTTCACAGGACCCACCGGGTGCAGGTAGTTGAACTTGATGTCCGGCACCAAGAAGACGTAGTCGAGCGTGTCGCCCACATTATCGTCTTCGGTCTTCACCCCAAGCACGTAGGGAACGTTGATACCAATGTCAAACTGAAACTCCGCCATCACCTCCTGTATCCCGCCCAGCAACAACACCGAACCCACAACAAGCGCAAACAACGACCGTTTCCCTCTCATGGTGTCCCCCTGAGTGAATTCTATCGCGGTTTCTCCGAAATAGCGAGGAATTCCGCCTCGGCCGTGCTGCCGACGTGGGGTCGATTCTGGTATAGTTACCGCAGCACAAACAAAACCGTAACCCGTCTTCAGGAGAACCCCATGCCGCTGACGCGAGTAGACATCCTCAACGCCCTTCGTGCCGTCACCGACGGTGAGTCGGGAAACGATATTTTTTCACTGGGACTCGTTCGAGAGGTCACGATCGATTCCGACCACGTAACGGTGGCAATCGAGCTCACCACGCCCTCCCTGCCGCAGTCCGACCGGATTCAGAATGAGGCCACCGCGGCAGTCGCGGCCCTCCCCGGCGTCTCTCACGCCGAGGTCAGCGTGACCGGTTTCCTGCGCAAGCGCCCCTTGCGCGAGAAGCAGAGTGGGCTCGAGCGGGTCAAGTACATCATCGCAGTCGCTTCGGGCAAGGGCGGTGTGGGAAAGTCCACCGTCACCGCCTCTCTCGCCAAGGAGCTTGCCCAGCGTGGCTACAAGGTCGGGCTCCTGGACACCGACCTGTTCGGGCCGTCGGTTCCATCGCTGTTTGACGTGTTTGACGTCACGCTTCACGCGAATGAGCGCGAGATGATCCTCCCGATTGAGGTTGAGGGGCTCAAACTGATGTCGTTTGGATTCTGGCTCGGTGAGTCTCCGGCCATCATGCGCGGCCCCATGGTCACCCGGTACGTGAATCAGTTTCTCCACGAGGTGGAATGGGAAGAACTCGACTATCTGCTCATGGATCTCCCGCCGGGTACCGGAGACATTCAGCTCACCCTGACGCAGGCCACACCAATTGACGGTGCGGTCATTGTAACCACGCCACACGCCCTGTCGTACGCGGACGTCGGAAAGGCGGTGCTGATGTTTGACAAGGTGAACGTCCCCATTCTGGGCGTAGTCGAGAACATGGCGTCCTTCACCTGCCCCGACTGCGGAGGGACCCACCACCTTTTTGGGAGCGATGCCGGCGAGCGAATCGCCCGCCGCTTCGGCACCCGCGTGATTGCACAGCTCCCAATTGAACCGGCCACCTACGGCAGCTCCTTCCGCCGACACATCGACAACCCCGCCATGGCGGACGCAACCAACCGCGTGATTGGGAGCGTAGGAGCGTTCTCGCAGGGGATCAGCAAGCCCGACGTGGAACACGACGAAGCCGAGGTGCGCCTCCACTGGCCCGACAGTGGCGAGCGCATCGCCGTTGCCAACCGCACGCTGCGCATTGGCTGCCAGTGTGCGGTCTGCGTCGACGAGTTCTCCGGCAAACGAAAACTCGATCCCAACCGCGTTCCGGCGGACATCCACGCTCAGGAGATCAAGCCGCTGGGCAACTACGCCCTCTACATCCGCTGGAGCGACGGCCACCAGAGCGGCTTCTTCCCCTACCCGCTGATCCGGCAGCTCGCCTCCGCATAGCGTTCGCCTCCGCGAAGGTGATACCTTGGCTCCCGAACGGCACTTGCATATTCTGGCAACTTCTGGTATATTGGGGACTCACTCGACAACATAACCCGCCTGTGCACCAACGCAGGAAATCTATGCCCGGAGTACGCTATGAGTAAGGTGACGAACAACGAGACCCTGTCCCGAATGAACCTGCCCGAGGAGCTGGCCGATGTGCTTGCTGCGGTTGAGGTAATCATCCCCGAGGATCGCAATCACATGCTGCGGCTTGCGTTCCTGGAAACCGACGACGACCTGATCGAGGTAGCGTACGATGTTCCGGGAAGTGGTCGCTACGTGGAGGTGAACGTAGCCCGCTGCAAGAACGGCGCCGCGGTCAACTATACCGATGCCTACATGCGCCGACGCGATCCCGACGCCATGGTGATTGCCGACAGCAACCCCACCGACAAGAAGCGCTATCGCGACCGATTTGGCGTCGAATTCGACGAGGTGCGCACCGAGACGTTTCAGTGGCTGAAGGACCAGAAGCGCCTCATCGTGCTGCCCTTCCGCTCCGGCGATCCCGAGCGCGGTTACCCGACCCTGCTTGTCGCTCCCGACAACGCGGGCTTCTTTGTTACCGGCCTCGCCGACCTGCAGGGCTTCATTCCCCGCGCCGAGGTACCCGAGGAATTCAACCCGGTTGCGGTAATCTATCTGGCGCCGCCCTTCCGGCACACGCGGTTTGAGGGAAAGCAGGTGGTGGTGCATAACCGCCTTCCCGGCATGCATGAGCTGTTCAGCTACAACCTCTACCCGGGACCCAGCGCCAAGAAAGGCGTCTATGGCATCCTGATTGCCAAGGGCGAGGAAGAGGGCTGGACCACCCTCCACAGCTCCGCCGTGCGTCTGATTACGCCGTACGACAACGAGTTCAGCATCATGCACGAAGGGGCTTCCGGTGGCGGAAAGAGCGAAATGACCCAGGCCATCCATCGAGAACCCGATGGACGTATCCTGCTCGCAACCAACACGGTATCCAAGGAGAAGTTCTACTTCGAGATGCTCGATACGTGCCAGCTTCTGCCGGTCACCGACGACATGGCCCTTGCACCGCCCTTCCTTCAGAAGGAGCGACGCCGACTGGTAATCGAAGACGCGGAATCCGGCTGGTTCCTGCGCGTTGACCACCTCACCAAGTACGGAACCGAGCCGGAGATTGAGCGGCTCACCATCAACCCGCCCGAGCCGTTGATCTTCCTGAACATCGACGGAAAGCCCGGCGCCACCGCCCTGGTGTGGGAGCACACCATGGACGCCCCCGGCAAACCGTGCCCCAACCCGCGCGTCATCATGCCGCGAAAGTTTGTTCCGGACACCGTTGCCGGACCGGTAGAGATTGACGTACGCAGTTTTGGCGTACGTACTCCGCCGACAACCCGGGAAAACCCCAGCTACGGCATCATCGGCATGATGCACATCCTGCCGCCAGCGCTCGCGTGGCTCTGGCGTCTGGTTGCCCCGCGTGGCCACTCCAACCCCAGCATCACCACCACCGAGGGCCTCAGCAGCGAAGGCGTTGGCTCCTACTGGCCGTTCGCCACGGGCCGAAAGGTTCCGCAAGCCAACCTGCTGCTTGAGCTGATCAAGCAGACCCCCGGTACGCGCTACGTGCTCATTCCCAATCAGTACATCGGGGCCTATCATGTGGGCTTTAAACCGGAATGGATCGTGCGTGAGTACATCGCCCGACGCGGGAGTGTACGGTTCCGGCCCAACCAGGTCGAAGAGTCACGCTGTCCGTTACTGGGCTACGCCCTGCCGCAGCTCAAGGTGAACGGACAGTTCATGCCCCACGGTCTGCTCTGCGTGCACGATCAGATCGAGGTCGGCACCGAGGGCTACGACGCCGGCGCCAAGATCCTGACCGACTTCTTTCACCAGGAGGTGAAGAAGTTCCAGCAGGAAGACCTGATGCCACTCGGCAAGAAGATCATCGACATCTGTCTCTCGGGCGGCACGGTGCAGGATTACGCGGACGCCCTCGAGCCCGAGCGCCGCTGATCCGGATTGAGCCGGAGAGGAGCCGATCATGACCGAACAGGAGTTCCAGTTGCTTCCGGAGGTTCTCATCGAGAGTGAGGATCTCTTTGTGGAGGGATCGGTGAATCCCGACATCATCGCGGATATCACCGATCGCTGGAGCACCGAGCGGTCAATCGGCGCTCACACCGTCTTCCTCGGCCGCGTCCGTGCGGACCGGCACGAGGAAGGAACGGTATCTGCCATTGAGTTTACCACCCATCGCGAGATGGCCGAGAAAGCCCTTCGTAACCTGATGATCCGCGTAGCCGGCGAACACTCCACCGATCGGACTCTGCTCTTTGTGCAGCACGGTCTTGGGGTGATTCCCGTAGGCGGCATCCCCGTTGCGGTCTGCGTGGCTACCGGTCACCGCGGACAGGCATTTGCCATCTGCAGCGGCATCCTGGAAGCTCTCAAGAGCGAGGTGCCGATCTACGGCAAGGAACTCTTTGACAACGCCGGCCACCGCTGGAAAGTCAACAGCTGACGTCAGAGCGACCTTCCGGCTGCATTACTTCGCCCGTTCGGCAGCTTCCATCGCGGCAAACGCCGCCATGTTCACGATCTCCCGCACCGACGAGCCCATCTGCAATATGTGCACCGGCTTTCCCATTCCCATCAGAATCGGGCCGATCAGCTCGGCACCCCCGAGTTCACCCATGAGTTTGTAGGCGATATTCCCGGCCGACAGATTGGGGAAAATCAGCGTGTTCACCGCCCTGCCGTTGGTGGCGCTGAAGGGGTAACTTCTGGTCTGAAGCGTCCGATCAAAGGCGATGTTGGCCTGCATCTCGCCGTCAATCAGCAGATCCGGAAAACGCTCGCGCGCAACCGCCACCACCTCGCGCATTTTCTCGGCCTCGGCGCTGCGGGTTGAGCCGAAGTTCGAGTGCGAGAGCACCGCAATCACCGGCTCGATCTGAAAGAAGCGTACCGTGTGGGCGCTCATGCGAACGATCTCGACGAGCTCTTCGACCGACGGATCCACGTGGACGGTGGTGTCCGCGAAGAAGTAGGCTCCGCCGTTGGCCTGCACGATGTACATGCCGGCTACCCGTCCGCCGGCTCGCTCGGTGCCGATGACTTGCAGCGCGGGTCGGACGATCTTGGGGTACTCCTTGTTGTGGCCCGACACCATCGCATCGGCATCTCCAGCCTCAACCATCGCAGAGCCAAAGTAGTTGCGGTCACGCATCATGCGGCACGCATCCAGCCGGGTTACGCCCTTTCGTTGCCGCTTCTGGTAGAGGGCGTCCGCGTAGCGCAGACAGCGCTGCGGATCGGTGCGGGGATCGATTCGTTCGCACTCATCAAGCGCGGACAGTTGGTGCTCCCGGATCAGCGACTCGATCCGCTCCACCCTTCCCAGAAGAATGGGCTTCGCGATCTGCTGAGACTGCACGATCTCGGCAGCCTTGAGCACGGTGTAGTCGTCTGCTTCGGCAAACACCACTCGCTGTGGTGCACGCTGGGCGCGCCCGATGATCACCGAGACGAGTTTCTGGCCAACTCCCACACGGGTCAGCAGGTCGGTCTCGTACTGCGCCCAGTCCGAGATGCTGTAGCGCGCAACGCCGGACTCCATGGCGGCACGCGCAACCGCGGGGGCAACCGTGGTCAGAAGGCGTGGATCGAAGGGCGTGGGAATCAGGTAGTCGCGACCGAAGCGCAGGCCGTCGCGACCGTAGGCGCGCAAGACCGCATCGGGCACCGGCTCACGGGCGAGCCGCGCGAGGGCGAGCGACGCGGCGATCATCATGCCGTCGTTGATGTCTCGGGCACCGACGTCGAGGGCGCCGCGAAAGATGTAAGGGAAGCCGAGTACGTTGTTCACCTGATTTGGCGTATCGGAGCGACCCGTGGCCACAATGGCATCGGAACGCGCGGCGCGGGCAACGGCATAGGGAATTTCGGGCTCGGGATTTGCAAGGGCGAAGATGATGGGATCGCGCGCCATTGCCCGCACGTGGTCGGCGGTGACCAAATTTCCCACTGAGAGGCCCAGCAGTACGTCGGCGTCAACCAGTGCCTCGGTCAGATCCGCGACGTCGCGGTCGGTGGCAAACTCAGCGTGGGGGCTCTCAGCATCCACTCTGCCGCGGCGCAACACCCCGTCGGCGTCAATCATCACAACATTCTGGTGGCGCACCCCGAGCGTCACGTAGAAACGGGTGCACGCAATGGCGGCAGCCCCCGCCCCGAGCACCACCAGCTGGATCTCCTCGATTCGCTTCTCAACCAGAAGCAGCGCGTTGATCAGCGCCGCTCCGGTGATGATTGCGGTGCCGTGCTGGTCGTCGTGCATCACCGGGATGGAGCAGCGCCGACGCAGCTCCGCCTCGATCCGGAAGCATTCGGGCGCCTTGATGTCCTCCAGATTGATTCCGCCGAAGGTCGGCTGCAATCTGGCCACCGTCTCGATGAACGCGTCGGGATCGCTCGCGTCCACCTCGATGTCGAAGACGTCTATGCCGGCAAACTTCTTGAAGAGCCCAGCCTTGCCTTCCATGACCGGCTTTGAAGCGAGGGGGCCGATGTTGCCAAGCCCCAGTACCGCCGTTCCGTTGGTGATCACCGCCACCAGGTTGCCCTTCGCGGTGTACCGGTACGCATCATCAGGGCGCTTTGCGATCTCCAGACAGGGGGCGGCAACCCCCGGTGAATAGGCGAGGCTGAGATCGTACTGCGTCGACAGCGGTTTGGACGGGACGGTCTGGATCTTACCCGCGGGCGCCGCCGCGTGGTAGCGAAGCGCGTCCTCCGGCGATACCGACGGTGTTTCGTGCGCAGCGTTCATGCGGCCTACTATACCGGAAACCACCGGAGAATTGACAGACCACCCAACTGCCGATATATTGAGGAGGTCTTTGGGCGTATAACTCAGCGGGAGAGTGCTACCTTCACACGGTAGAAGTCACTGGTTCAAATCCAGTTACGCCCAGTCTGCACGGGTACGTGCCAAGCTTGCAAGCTGGGTGATCAGATCACGATCAGCGCCACGAACACCGGGCCAAATATCACCGCGATCTTTCCCACCAGCTTGATGAGGATGTTCAGTGATGGTCCAGCGGTGTCCTTGAAGGGATCGCCCACGGTGTCGCCGATGACCGCTGCCTTGTGAGCATCGCTTCCCTTTCCGCCGAAGCGACCCGCTTCGATGAACTTCTTTGCGTTGTCCCACGCCCCACCGGAGTTCGCCATCATCACCGCAAGAAGGAATCCGGTGAGCAGCGAACCCACCAGCAACCCGGTCACCGCCTTGGGACCAAGGCTGAACCCCAGCGCCAGCGGCACCACTATCACAATGACGCCCGGCAGGATCATCGAGCGCAGTGCACGGCGAGTGGCGATGTCCACGCACGCCACGTAGTCCGGCTTCGCCCGGCCATCGAGCAGCCCATCGATCTCCGCGAACTGCCGTCGCACCTCACTCACCACATCGAACGAACCGCGGCTGACTCCTGCAATGGCCAATGAGCTGAATACAAAGGGCAGCATTCCACCGGTGAGCACGCCGGCGATCACCGCAACGTTTCGCAGATCGGCTCCAGGAATTCCGGTCACCTCAAAGTAGGTCGCGATCCACGCCAGCGCCGCCAGCCCGGCCGATGCAACGGAGAAGCCCTTGCCGAGAGCCGCGGTCGTGTTTCCAACCGCGTCCAGCGCCTCGCATCGACTGCGCACCTCTGCACCCAGTTCCGCCATCTCGGCAATGCCGGCGGCGTTGTCGGCAATCGGGCCGTAGCAGTCCATCGACAGAAGCATTCCCAGATTGACCAGCATTCCCATAGCCGCGAGCGCAATTCCGAAAAGACCACCGAGTGCGTACGCAATCACCGTCGCCAGCATGACCAGCATGATCGGCAGCACCGTACTCATCATCCCGGTCCCCATGCCTTCGATAATGGTGATTGCCGGTCCGCTCTGCGACGCGCGTGCGATCATCTGCGCCGGACGGTGATCGGCCGATGTGTAGTACTCCGTGGCAACCGAAATCAGAAACCCGGCAACCAGTCCCGCGATCAGTGCCCAGAATACACTCATGTCGCCCACGTAGAGATGAATCACCACGTAACTCGCGACGATCATCAGGCCATTGCTCACGTAGACCCCGGAGTTCATCGCCCGCTGCGCCCCGGATATCTGTTTTTCGAACTGGTCTTCCACGCTCTTTGGTCGAACGATCAGAACGCCGACGATCGATACGATGACTCCGATTCCAGCGAGCAGCAATGGGACCTTTACTCCCTGTTCAGTCCCCAGCGTGGCGGTTCCAAGAACCATTGCAGCGGCGACTGCCGATACGTAGGACTCGTAGAGGTCCGAACCCATTCCCGCGATGTCCCCCACGTTGTCGCCGACGTTGTCGGCAATCACCGCTGCGTTGCGGGGGTCATCCTCGGGGATGCTCTGCTCGACTTTGCCGACGAGGTCGGCACCCACATCCGCGCTCTTGGTGAATATCCCCCCACCGACCCGAAGGAAGAGCGCGACCGCAGACGCGCCAAAGGCAAAGCTGAGGGTTACATAGGGATCGTTGAAGATGAAGGTTACCAGAGCCAGGCCGAGCAGTCCCAGACTGACGACCGAGAACCCCATCACGGCGCCGGCGGAAAAGGCCACCCTGAGACCGGCAGCCCAGTCGCGTCGGGCGGCGCCGGCGGTCCGGACATTGGCGCGCGTCGCCACCGCCATTCCCACGTACCCGGCAAGTGCCGACGAAAGGGTACCCACGACGTAGACGATGCCCGCGATTGGACTCGGTTCGACGAACAGCACCAGTACGACGAACATGACGAGAGTGAAGAGCGAGAGCACGCGGTATTCGCGCGTAAGGAAGGCGGTCGCTCCTGAGCGGATCGCGTGTGCAATCTCCTTCATCTCAGGTGACCCGGCATCCTCCTTCATGATGCGGCGGATCAGGTACCAGACAAACACCAAACCTGCCAACCCGCACGCGATGACAGCTCCACGCAGAATGGTCGATTGCATTTCGTCCTCCCTCGTTGAACAAAGCACGCTCCGATATATGGCATTCCGGGGAGATAGATCCCGGAGTCGGTTCCTTGCGGGTTACAACGATTGAGGTGCCCCGATTATACCACGAAACTCGAGATCGTCGGCAAACTCGTTGACGTTCTCCTCCGTCAGAAGAGCACATTTTTCGCACCACACGTTTCTCGTTGCTGAATCGGGAAAAGCGTGTTACACATGAAAGTATGATCTGGTCGTCCTATCTTTCCGGCCTGGTGCTGGGGGTAGGAGTCTGCAGTCTGCACTGTTCGTTGTTGCTTCTACCCATGACGGCACGGCTCAATACCACGTGGCAGGGCGGGGTTCGTACCGCACTGTTGTTCAGCGCGGGCAAGTCACTGGTTCTCTCGCTCTACGGCGGACTGGCGGTCGCTCTCGGCCTGCTGGTGTACGACCTCATCAATCATATGTGGATCAGTTTTGCGGCCGGTCTCGCGGTAGCCGCAACGGGTGTCTGGTTCCTGCTCTACAGCGGTTCCTGCGGCTGCCTCGCTCGTCGTGGATCTCCGTTTCTCCTCGGCGTGGTCGATGGTGCGGTTCCGTGT
>SLTF01000463.1 GCA_007130025.1 Spirochaetales bacterium
ATACCTCCACCGTACGGCACGTTCTCAAGCTGAAAACATGCACCCACGGAGAGCGCTATGAACGAGCATTCCAACAGTGATTCCGTCCTCGCACAACCGCTTGAACTCCCATGCGGCACGGTTCTGAAGAATCGCCTGGTGAAGTCACCAATGTCGGACTCGCTTGGAAACGGAGAAGGAAATCCGACCGAAGCGCAGAACCGTCTGTACGAGCGGTGGGCGGAAGGTGGGATCGCTGTCTCCATGATCGGGGAAGTGCAGGGAGATCCCCGTTTCCCAGAGCGACCGGGAAATCTCGTGTTGGGTGAGCACACTGATCACCTGGCGATGCAGGCGCTCATTCGCCGAGCCACGGTGAACGGCGCACAGCTGTGGCCACAACTCGGTCACGCGGGGGCGCTTTCGTACCAGCCGATCAGTTACCCGAAGGGGCCGTCTTCACTGAGCATCGAAGGTCTGAAATGTGCGGGTATGACTCGCGATGAGATCCGGCAGTTGCCGGACATGTATGCAGCGACCGCTCGTCATGCCAAGACCCTTGGCTTCAGCGGCGTACACGTTCACGCCGGGCACGGGTTCCTCCTGAGTCAATTTCTCTCGCCACTCTTCAATCGTCGCAACGATGAATACGGCGGCTCCATCCTGGCTCGGTGTCGTATCGTACTCGAAGTGATTGATGCGGTGCGCGCTGCGGTGGGACCGTCGTTTCCGGTCGGAATCAGAATAAACTCCAGCGACAAGCTACACGGTGGATTGACCGAAGCCGACGCAGCGGAGGTAGTTCGTCTTCTTGACCAGCGATCGATTGATCTGATCGACGTCAGTGGAGGAACCTACTTCCCGGGCGCACCGGCGAGCTCTGAGGGCTCGGGGCGAGGACCATACTTTCTTGACTTTGCCCGGCGCGCGAAAGACATCACCAAGGTTCCGCTCATGGTGACGGGCGGTTTCAAAACGTACGAGCACGCGCGAGCGGCAGTGGCCGATGGTGCCACCGACGTTGTGGGGCTTGGACGCGCACTGGTGCTTGATCCGGGACTTGCAACGGCCTGGTTGGCCGGCGGCACGCACAATCCCGACTTCCCAAGATTCGAGTCGGCACCCGCCGGCGGAATCACGGCGTGGTACACCATGCGCCTTTCGGCGATAGGGGAAGATCGAGAGCATGAATTCGCCCCGGATCTTCCCTCTGCCATCCGTGCGTACGAGGAACGTGATGCCCGGCGCTGTATCACGTGGCGGAAGCGGTTCCTCTAAGCGGGTGCCTTGGACGCGTTTGCTTCTTCTGCCTCGTCCGGCTCGGTATCCTCGCCGGTCGCTTCCTCCACCTTCTTCGGTCGCGCGAACGCGGTGGTGATGCGGTCGATGACAATCGCAAGGAAGACGATGGAGATACCCGCTTCAAAGCCCTGGCCGATGTTGACCCGGTTGATCGCCAGCAGCACTTCCATTCCCAGCCCACGGTTTCCAATCATCGAGCCGATGACCACCATGGCAAGCGCCATCATCGTGGTCTGGTTCACGCCAACCATGATCGATGGGCGGGCGAGGGGCAGCTGTACGTCGAAGAGCAGGTTCCAACGGCCCGCGCCGAACGCGGTTGAGGCTTCAATGACCGACGCTGGGACCTCACGGATGCCCACGTTGGTCAACCGGATTACCGGGGGAATCGCGTAGATAACCGTTGCAAACGTCGCGGGAACCCGCCCGAGGCCAAACAGCATCAGCGCAGGTATGAGGTAGACGAACGAAGGCATCGTCTGCATTGCGTCCAGAATTGGCGTCAGTATGTTGCGTGCGGTGTTGTTCCACGCCATGAGGATGCCCAGAGGAATCCCAACGGCTATTGAAAAGACCACGGCAACAATGACCACCGAAAGTGTGTTCATCGCGTGGGGCCAGTATCCAAAGGTACCCACCAGAAAGAGTAGAATCGCCATCGCGATTCCCGAACGCACTCGTCCGAGCGCGCGCCACGCCACAACCCCCACGCCAATGATCGCCACCCACCACGGAATGAACAGGAGCGTCCGCTCTACCGCGATCAGAATCTGCAGACCAACATCACCCACCCAGTCAAAGAACCAGCCAAGGTTTGCGAGCACCCAGGCCATGGCACGATCAACGGAGTCTGCGACGGGAAATCGAATCCAGGTTGGAAAATCACGCATCATCGTCCCCCGTGGACAGGGCATTCAGAATCGCCCGTGGCCGAACGACACCAAGGAGCTTCCCGTCTTCATCCGTTACCGGCAGGGGGTAGCTCTCGGAGCTGACAACTCCAAACAGGTCCTCAATCACCACATCCGGGCGTACCGGCTCCAGGTACATCAGGTCCTCTTTCTCAACCGTGGTATGCTTTGCCTTCGCCAGTCGCTCGATCACGTCCCGCGTAGCAACGCCAAGATAGGTGCGCTTGCGATCGACCACAAACGACCACTCCCGTTTCTGTCGCTCCATTTCGGTGCGCGCGGTCAGCGGTCCCTGCCAGCGGTAGAGCAGCATGTCGGGTTCTTCCATGACCGTCGAGGCGGTGAAGACCCGCGCCGGACTGGCATCGCGCGTGAAGGCACGAACGTATTCGTCGTGGGGATTGCTGAGGATTTCCTCCGGCTCCGCCACCTGAATCACCTGTCCGTCCCGCATGATCGCGATTCGATTACCCAGCTTCAACGCCTCCGGAAGGTCGTGGGTCACAAAGATGATTGTCTTTCCAATGTCCGATTGCAGATCAACCAACTCATCCTGCAATTGCCGTCGAATCAGCGGGTCGAGACCGCTGAAGGGCTCATCCATCAACAGAATATCGGGGTTCTTTGCGAGGGCTCGCGCGAGACCAACCCGTTGCTGCATGCCACCGGAGAGGGAGGCGGGGTAGTAGTTCTCCCAACCGGCAAGCCCAACCATATTCAGCGCTTCCATGGCCCGCGCTTCCCGCTCGTCTTTCTCATCTCCACGCAACCGCAGCCCGTACGCCGCGTTCTCCAGGACCGTGTAGTGCGGCAGGAGGCCGTAACTCTGGAACACCATGCTTACCAGGTTGCGGCGAAACTCCAGCAACTCTTTATGCGACATGGCGCTCACATCTTTGCCGTCAACATGGAGCGTACCGGCGGTGGGCTCCACGAGTCGCAACAGTGTGCGGATCATCGTGGATTTCCCGCTTCCCGAAAGCCCCATGAGCACAAAGAGCTCACCGGTCTTCACTTCCAGAGTGACATCGCGCAACCCAACCACGCAACCGGTTCTTCGCTGAAGCTCTTTCTTGGGCAGGTCCCGAAATTTTGGTTCCAGAACACGTTCCGGGTTTCGCCCGAACACCTTCCAGACGCCCTTCGCACGGACGGCGATTCCCGTTTCCGTTGGATCCGGGGGTGCCGGCGGGGGACTCCCGCCGGGCACAGGTTGACTATTCACTGTCTCGCACTCTTTATTGCAACGCAGCTCGGACGTTTTGGGCTACCTCGTCGCTGACCCAATCGGTCCAGACATCTTCACGGTTTCGCAGAAACCACTCTGCTGCCTGCTCGGCATTTTCAACCTCGTTCGCCAGTACGTTCAGGAACTCGTTGTTCATATCCACGGTGGTGGTGTATCGGGACAGAAAGTCTCGCACTTCCGGCAGACGCTCGGCACTCTCGGCGTTCATGAGAATATCAACCGCTGCGGGGGGGAACTCGGATCCTTCCAGACGGACCATGTCCAGTTCGTACATGATTGCCGTGGGCTCCCAGTAGTATCCCACCCAAGGTTCGCCACGATCGTAGGCTCCGCGCATCGACGCGGCCAGCGCGGTACCGGAGCCGGGAAGAAAGCCGGCGAATATGTCGGTCAGTCCGGATTCTTCCAGAATCTCCTCGCTCACCTGTCCCGCAGCCCAGCCGGGTGGGGGAAAGATGATCTGTCCCATGCCGGGGTTTTCGCGGTCCGGAAACAGCTCCGCGTAGGTGCGCAGGTCTGCGACGGATCGGAGCGTCGGCGCCATCGGCTCGATGCCGCGTGCCGAATCTCCTTCGATCATGAAGCGCGGTACCCACCAGCCCTGGGGACCGTCGGGAAGGTTCTCTCCCAGGTTCACGATGCGGCCGGCGTTGTGTTCCCGCTCGTAGACTTCCGGGAAGTTGGTGTGCCACGACTCCATGTTGATGTCGATGTCGCCCGCGGCAAGACCGTTGAACAACGGAATGGTGTCACCAGGAATGAAATCCACTCGGTACCCGCCGAATCCATTTTCCAGAATGAACGCGGCGATCCGATTGTGCACCAGAATGCTGTCCCACGATGCGTCGGCCATCGTGACCAGCGTGACTCCGTCTTCTTCGGGCTGACCACCGCCGAACAGTGCGATCGGCGTCAGAATCATGGTCGCTATCAGCAGCCCCAGCAGGGCAGCGTTTCGCTTCTGCATATGATTACTCCTTTTTTTGGGTTTCCGCATAAGGATAGGGCTCTCGCCGAAGCCGGTCAAGGTACCCGTTCGAATTCTATTGAGTTTATCCGTCGTTTATTGCTTTTCTTAGAGGGATTTGGGCAGGAAAACCAAGATGAATCTGGTAATCACCATTCGTGTTGTATCGATTTCGCGGTGTATCAATTCAGACGGCAACCTCAGGCGTCGGTGGAATCAGCACAAAATTCCCCACGTGCTTCTTTTCCAGAAACTCCCGCTGGGCATCCGCAATCTGTTCAAGGGGAAACGTTTTCGCAACCAGCGGGCGTATTTCCCCGCGCTCAATGTACGAAATCAGGTTCGGAAAGACCGGCTCGTCCCACGCGGTACAGCCGATCAACGTGAGATCCTTCAGATAGAAGGTGCGCATATCCAGCGTCACCAGCGGCCCGCCGATCGCGCCGGATGACGCGTATCGACCGCCTCGCTTCAGTACGTTCAGCATTCCCGGGAACCCGGGACCGGCAACGTTGTCAATCACCACATCCACCGAGTTCTCGCCCAGCATCGCAACGACGTCGCTTTCACGACTCAGCACACGATCCGCTCCCAGAGCGCGAACCGCGTCCTGCTTTGCGGCTCCCACAATCGCCGTCACCGTGGCACCCCGTCTCAGAGCCAGTTGCACCGTCGCCGAGCCAACGCCACCGGACGCACCGGGAACCAGGACGTGATCTCCTGCACGCACCCCACACCGGTGCACCATGTTCTCGGCGGTTCCGTAGGCGCAGGGAATCGTTGCGAGTTCGGCGTCGCTCCATTCGCAGTCAACGGCAAACACCTCGCCGGCGGGAACCGTGACGAACTGGGCGAAGGCACCGTCAAAGTCTGAGCCCATCCACACGTTCTCTATCGATTCAAAGCCGTGGGGTCGTATGCAGGAGCGTACCAGCGCGCGGGAGCCAATGACGCTCTCATCGCCACCGTGGCCAACCGCCACCACACGGCCACAACAGTCCGTCCCCTGGATGAACGGAAACGGCGTCGCTTCGTTCCACCCACCATCGGCCACGTCGGCTGATGTGCCCTCCCCAGCCGTGGCCGCATCTTCCGTCCCGGTGGTCACCGACGACGAGTACCACCCGACGCGGGTGTTGATCTCGGTGTTGTTCACTCCGGCCGCCAGGACTCGCAGGAGTACCTCACCGGCGTTCGGCACGGGACGCGCAACCTCACGACACTGCAGCTTCTCGTACCCGCCGTTCCCGGCGGTAACCACCGCGTACATCGTTTCCCGACCATTCACCGGGTCAAACCGGTCATGTTTTGGTTCCGCATCCCAATGTGTCTTCATCTCAGTACTTCCTTGTCTCCAGCATACCACCCGAGGCAGATTCCCCAAACCCCTCTCCCGGCTTTCCAGGCCTCCGGGTATCTTCGTGATCAAAACGGATTAACCTCGCCCACAGGAGGAATGAACTGGGTGTCGAAATACGCTATCATTCCGGCGTATATATAAGAGCGAATACGATCTGGAGAGCATGAGGAGTGGAAAGAACCCCCGGTGCGAGAGACCTGAAGAAACAGGGAACGATTCGCATGGGGGCGAGGTGGTCCACGATTGGAAAACGCTGTCCCGATCCGGTCATCGGAACGCTTGGGACCTTCCCGGGCGACATCGAACTGGTGAGCGTCTACGACCGGTCGCAACAGGCCGAGGATCCGCCGTTCCCCGACACCGGGAGCAGAGACCCGGTTCGTGCTGCTCGGGAGTTCATCACCGCACATCATCGCGGCGACCTCTGAATTGTCTACCTTGGTGAGACAACCTGGCAACTCGACAAACGCATCACCGTAATCCCGGTTTCACGCATGGACCAGGTCACAAGAGTGTGAAGCAATGGGTCAAACGCGAGCGATCCCCTGGTACTGGGCGCTGCCAAATGCCAGAATCGCGGAAAAGATCGGGCTCAGAAAGATCAATCCGATCCCAAATCCCGTTCCTTTCCCGAAGCTCTTTGCCAGATCGAGCGCCATGATAATGGCAACCACAAAGTTCAC
>SLTF01000001.1 GCA_007130025.1 Spirochaetales bacterium
GCCACCTCACTTGTTCATACGGGAAATATACTACAATATTTGTCAGGTTTCACGTATACTTCAGCCAGTCTTTTCCGGGAGTTTGATTCAGTGCAGGTTCGAACCAAGATCATCGCCGTGGTGCTGCCGCTGCTCGTGGGCGCACTGGTGACAACGGGATCCTCCGCCTTCTTTGTTGCCACCAACGCCGTCAGCCGCGTGACCACCGAGTTTCTCGACTTCAAAACCGACCAACTCGAGCAGTACGTGGAAGGCCAGTGGCAGATCCTGCTGGAAAACGACCTGACCGATCGGGCGGACATCCTGCTGGCCGCGCAGGCGGGGATCGAGATCTACGCCCGCAGCGTTCTGCGCAGCGAGACCGAGGTGATCTTTGCCGTCGACCTTGACAACCGGGTCGCCATGGCGACCTCACCGGTTGAACTGACGCCGCAGGAGCTCGCCGCGTTGCGGGGACTTCCGGAGACGACCGTGCGTGAGCAGGTGGTGATCACCGTTGACGGCGTGGAGCGCGTCGCTTCCCGGTTCGACTTCGAGCCCTTTGGCTGGCGCGTCTTCGTGACCGAGACGCGTGATGCCTTCTATCGGGACCTCGATCAGATCACCAGCCGAACCGTTCTGGTTACCCTCGCTTCCGCCCTTGTTACAGCGCTGGTGCTCTTCTTTGTGGTGAAACGGCTCACTGCTCCGGTATCGCAGGTGGTACACGCGATGCGCTCCATCATCACCTCCAGCGATCTGACGTCTCGCGTGCAGGTGCACTTCCAGGACGAGATCGGGGAAATGTCGCAGACGTTCAACGTCATGGTTTCCGAGCTCGACAAGGCGTACTCGCGCATCAAGCGCTACGCCTTCGAGGCGGTTCTCGCCCAGAAGCGGGAGCACAAAATTCGCACCATCTTTCAGAAGTATGTTCCGCAGGAGTTGATCGATCGGTTCTTCGCCAATCCCGAGTCGATGCTGGTGGGCGAAAACCGCGAGCTGGCGGTGCTGTTCTCCGATATTCGAAGCTTCACCTCGATCTCCGAATCGATGCAGCCCGACGTCCTGGTGGCGTCGCTCAACCGCTATTTTTCGGTGATGGTCGAGCTGATCATGGAGCGCGGCGGCATCATCGACAAATACATCGGCGACGCGATCATGGCGTTTTTTGGCGCGCCGGTAAGCGGAGAGAATGACGCAATGGCCGCTCTGGAAGCAGGAATGATGATGGTCGAGAGCGTTGAACTGTTCAACCGCGAACAGCTCCGCCTCGGGTTGCCTGAGTTCAAGATTGGCGTCGGTATCAACTACGGCCTCGTCACGGTTGGCAACATCGGCACCGAGCGCAAGATGGACTACACCGTCATCGGCGACATGGTCAACGTTGCCTCGCGCCTCGAGGGACTGACGAAGCCCTACCACCAGCCCCTCATCTTTTCTGAGTTTCTGCGAGAGCCGGTCGGTGACGCGGTGGTGACGCGCCTTGTCGACACGGTTGCCGTGAAGGGTCGGAAAGGTGGGCTGCGCATCTATACCGCAAAGCGCGCGCTCACCGAGGTGGAGCGCGACGCCTGGGTGATGCACAACCAGGCCATGGATCGCTATTTCTCCCGGGATTTTGCCGATGCGGCGCGGGGATTTGAACAGGCCGCACAATCGCTTCCAGGCGATGAACTGTGCACCATGATGATCGACCGCTGCCGCCGCTACCAGGAAGTCCCCCCGCCGGATGAGTGGGACGGTGTGGAGGTCATGACCACAAAATGATGGTCGCTCGAGTGATGCACCCTCGAACGCACCGTTCTCAACGGCTGCTCAGAACGACGGCGACGCTTTTGGTTCTGCTGTTGATCGCAATTGCTGCGCCCCTCGGCGCGCAGACGGCCGCCGCGGAGCAACGGCGCCGGGTACTGGTGGTGGTTGCCCCGCTTGACGAAACGGTCGCCGACTCCGTCACGTCCCGGATCCTTCGCACCGGCATCGAACAGATGCTGGAGCGAAACGGCATGACGGTGGTCGCCGGGGCAGAACCGGCGGCGGTCGCCCCTTCGCGCGTCCCGTCGGAGCGGCGCATGACCCCAATCCTCGGCTCGGTGGAAGGCCACGGCGCCGGCCTCATTCTTGGTGCATTCTTCCTGAACGCGGATGAACAGTTCTTTGTGCAGTTTGTGCTCTATGACCCCACGGTCAACGTACCGCTTGGGGGCGTTCTGGCGCGAGCGCGTCAGGGACTCACGGTCTTTGCGGGGGTAGAAACGGCGGTTGCCGACCTCGAGCCGGTCGTAGAACGTTACCTCGCCGGCGAGTACTTTGCCGAAGAACCAGAGGGCCTGGTCGAGAGCGTTCTGGTTCGCGGGGGAAGCGAATCCGCGGACGTGTTCTTCATCGACCGTCGGGTCGGTCGCATTGCGGGAGGCACGCTGCTGGTTCCCTTCGTTCAGTACGAAATCGGCACCTCTCTGAGGGTGCTCGCCGAGAAGCCGGGCTATCATCGTATTGACGACATCTTCCCGCTTCCGGCTCGCGAGTCGGTGATCGAGCTTCCACCGATGGTGCGCCAGACCCGCTTTGACCTGGGGCTTCGCTGGACCTTCGGGATGGCACCCGGAGTGGGAATTGCCGCCCGGGTCCACATCGTACCCGACACCCTCTTTGTCTCGCTGGAGCACTACCGGATGATACAACCCGGACCGTCTTCGGACGCGCGCGACGTACAGTTTTTTGACTACAACCTGGGCGTGGGCCGCTACATCCTGTTTGATTACCGCTCGCGCGTGCGCCTGCACGTGGGAACGGGAATCGGCGTGACCGTTTCGGACGTGGTCGGTCTTGACGGCCGCGACTACCACGACTGGTACGTGATGGTGGGCGAACCAACGGTGGAGCTCAACCTCGGTCGAAGCTCGCTCTTTCTGCGGCCCGATCTTCGGTACACCCTGGGAACCGGCTACAACACGCTGGGCAGGCTCTGGATGCGGACGCCCTACGGCCTCCCACCCATCAGCGCGGGGGCGCGCGTGTCATGGTAATCCAATCGAGCCCACGCAGAGCGCGGCCGGTTGTCGTGGCACTGCTCACACTCTTCGCGGTCACGGCCTGCGACGTACTTCTCACCACCCCCTTCCCCGACTTTCTGGGCTACACCGATATCACGTTGGATCTGGGCGGCCGTATCGACGCCATCTGGTCCGGCGCGGGATCGATCGACTACCGCATGGAGGTGGTTGTCACCGAAACCGACGATCCGCGCCTGCTCCTGCTGGTCGAGCCACCGACAGAGAGCGGATCGTCAGGCTTCCAGTACCGCGGCCGCCTCCTCGTCTTTGACGCCGATCTCAACCTGCTGAACACCACCGCACCGCTCACGGAGATCGACACCTTCGGCCGCCCATTCGTGTTTGGGCCCGACGGGAATATCCTGGTGGGGAACACGATTCTGGATGGCAACGACGGATCCGCGGTAGAGACGCTTCCGTTCCTCGGGTTGGAGGGGCCCGGGGTGACTGTTCTCGGGTTCACCTCTCCACCCGCGCAACCCGACCCCTCAGCGGTGGTTTTCTCTCTTCCGGCGGGTGAATTCACGGGCTTCGACCTGGAGTGGGTTCGTTATTCGGTTCCGATAGATGAGTGGCTTCAATTGGCCGACGGCATCCTTCCCATCCTCCCGCCGGGCAATCGGCCGTCGTCCGCGGCGGATGGATTCCAGGTGCTGAGCGCTGCATTTCACGCAACGGATGACCAGGTGACCCTGCTTCTGTCGCAACCGTCGGTGCCACGGGTGGTTGCCGTGCGGTTCAGTCTCCCCGCGCTGCTCGACGGGACGCTCGGCGAACTGGTGCCGTCGATGGGAGCCTTTCCCGTCTCCATCGATGCGGATCGACCGCTGGACACGCACACCACAATGGACGGGTTCTTGCTGCGGCGGCGCGACGGCTGGTTCGACTACTATCGCTGGACTCCGTCGGGACCGCTGGAACTGGTCGGCAGCCGGCAGCGGATCGTGGGGGATCGTTCGTTCAATCGCACCTTCGCATTCCTCGCATCCGGCGGACAGCAGTACATGTATCGCTTTGACCCCGCGTCGCGGATTCTGACGAGGTACCGCCGATGGTGGTAGCAATAATCGCCATCGCGGGGTGGGCTCGGCGCACGGTGCCTGCGATGCTGCTCCTGGCCGTGACCGCCGTGGCCACTGCCCAGATTCTGCCCGAAGACCGCCTCGATGCCCTTGCCCGGCCCCGATTCATGCTCTTTGTGCTCGAAATCGAACCGGACACCATGACCGATCAGCAGGCCTTCGTGCTGTACTCTTCCCTCCTGACCGCGGCGGCGGCATCCACCGATGCGGTGGTCATGCTGGAATCGCCGGACGCAGACGTTCCCCCGTTGCGCGCGGCGCGTGAGGCGCTCGCCCGCGCCGTGAACGCAGACAGCATCCTCCACGTGATCGCGAGCGGCGGTTTCGAAAACCTGACGGTTGAATTCGAGGCATACGATCTGCTGAGGGGAACGCCGGTGTGGCGCGAAGTGGTCCGCCCCGGCTTCCGCGTTGATTTCCGGGTGCTGACCGTCGGCCTGTGGGAGCCAATGGAAACGGCGCTTCGCGATGGATTCGAACGCATCGTGGAGCGAACAGCGCTGACCGTAACGGCCTTCCCGGGGACCGTTGTCAGCGGCCTTCCCCAGGGACCGGTAGCCATCGACAATTCCGGGCGTCTCGACACCTCGGTACCCTCGTCATCAGCCCTCGTCCTTTTGGCCGCGTTACCGGGACACTATCGCGAAGTGGAGACCATCTTCGTAGGCATCGACCCGATGGTTGTCGCCTTTGAGCAGATCGAGCAGGCAACCTTCGGAATCGACGTGAGAATATCCAGTCTGCAGTTTCCCGGGATTCGGTTCTGGTACTACGCCATTCCCGGTACGCTCTTCCTGCGTGGCGGCATCATGACGCAGTACTTCGGCATCTTTCCAATCGACAACAGCGAGCGACTTTTTCAGACCGGTTCACCGCTGTCATTTCTCAGCGTCGATGCCGGGGTCTACCTCACACCAGCTGAGCGACCGTTTCGCGCGTATGGCGGAGCGGGTGGGTACCTGCGCATTATTCACCCCAGCGTGTCTGAGATCGCCCGTGACCGCGATGCTGCCTCGGGAGCGCTCACGTTCACGCTCGGTGGCGAGTACGCGGTAGGTCGCCAACTGCGATTCCTGATTGAGTACGAACCTGCCCTCATTTTTGCCGATGACCCGCAACGGTTTATCGATGCTTCGTTTGTGCGAAACCGATTTCCTGACGGAGACGTCCCCGGGATCGTGACGCTCGACCGAAACGTGATCGATCTGAGAAACGTCTGGCTTGGTGTGCGATGGGATTTCTGATCGCGCTCGGTCTCAACGTACTCAGTTAGCCGCCTGCAGCGCCCGCTGGAGCGCATCAAGGATTGCGAGCAGTTCATTGTTTCCCGTTGCATCGTCCCGCTCAAACCGAAGCCGGTTCAATCGGCCCGCCGAGGTGGGCTCAGCCATGATCTGCGTGACCACATCGGCGGCCTCCGCAAGTGCGGCATCCGACCCAGCGGTCTGAACCGCCGCAAACAGGCTGGAAACCTCGTCGGACAGTTCTTCGAAGAGCGAGAGAAAGATGTCGCTGCGAAGCAGGTCGTCCAGCTCCTGTCGTGCAACCAGGGCCGCCTGATCGGAAGTGCCGGCTCGCGCGCTTCGGACCGTGGCAATAAAGGCGCGATACCGCTGCTGGGCGTTGGACACCTGCTGCTGGAAACGGGCGAGATCGGCGATCTGCTCCTGCAGCTCAAGCTGGGTTGCACTCGCTTCCGCGGCAAGCTCCTGCAGCCGCTGCTCCGCTGCCGCAACCGATTGGCGGTAGAACTCGACCTGATCGAGGAGTTCTGCCGGCGCTCCAGCTTCGCCAGGTAAACCCATGGCATCACCGGGGGCCGGAACCGGTGAGAGTGCGTCGGCTGCGGCGATTGCCTCCTGCTGGTCGATCACCAGTTCAAGCTGCTGAAGCAGGAAGAGGTCGGTCTCGCGCCTCACCGATACCGCGCGGAGTCGAGTGTACACCGGATCGTTCAAGAGGACACGCGCCGACTGAATCGCGCTGCGCGCCTCTTCCCAACGGCCCTCGGCAACCAGCTCACGAACTCGGTCCAGCTGACCCACAACCTGCTGCTCAAGAACCCGCTCCTGTTCGGCGCGGGCCGAAAGATCGGCGAGCTCGCGCGCCGCAACCGCGGCCGCCGCGCTCGCGGCAGGGTCTTCGATTGCGGACCGACGGGTACGTTCCTGCAGCTCGGCGCGCAACTCCCGCTCGCGGAGCAGGAACTCTTCGCGCAACGCTTCTCGTTCCTGCTCGAGCACTTCAATCTGCGACCGGAACTGCACACGGAGCGTGTCGACGTTCACCTGAATGGCGGAGCGCTCCGCCTCAAGCTGGGC
>SLTF01000057.1 GCA_007130025.1 Spirochaetales bacterium
ACAGGTCGTGCTTCACGATTGTGGAAATCAGTTCCAGGAAGAACCGGTTGATGTCAACGTCGCCGAGCGAGGCATCGACGTACTCATCGATCAGATCGGCGATATCGTTTTCCAGATCGTGGGTGTCGCCTTGCGTTGCGGGGTCGCGTCCGGTCAGGCCGAGCACTGCGTCGGTCACTCGCGCCGCGTCGCGGCGGAACGCTCCCACAATGGCCTCGGTGAGAAGGTGTCGCTGTCCCGGTCGGACTCGCCCAACAATGCCAAAATCCAGAAAGCAGATCACCGAATTGTCGAGCACCAGAATATTCCCCGGGTGGGGGTCTGCATGAAAAAATCCGTGCAGAAAGATCTGCTCAAGGACGAGATCCGCACCGATCTGTGCGAGCCGTTTGGTGTCGAAGCCGGTCCCTCCGGCAGTCTCGATCTGCGAGAGCTTGGTACCCTCGATGTACTCCATGGTCAACACGCGAGCGCTGCTGTAGTTGGGGAAAGAGCGCGGTACGCGGATGCTCTTGTTGCGGGAGAACAGCTTACGGAAGCGTTCCATATTCACCCGTTCGCGGGTGAAATCGAGTTCGCCGTTGAGCGACTCCCGGAACTCCTCGACGATCCCCACCGGGTCAAAGTGTCTTGATGCCGGGATGTATCGCACCGCAAGGTTGGCGATGTAGAGCAGAATGTCGATGTCGGTTTCGATCACGTAGTCGATATCGGGGCGCTGTACCTTCACCGCGACCATCTCTCCACTCGGAAGCTGTGCGCGGTGCACCTGGGCGATCGACGCCGACGCTTCGGGCCTTGGGTCGATCCAAGAGAACACCGTCTCGAGCGGAGCATCGAGTTCGGCTTCGATGATCTTGCGCACCGCCGCGAACTCAAAGGGTTGTACGTCATCCTGCAGAACCGCCAGCTCGCGCAGCAGCTGCGGGGGCAGCAGGTCGGTGCGATTACTGAGCAACTGCCCCAGCTTGATGAAGGTGGGTCCCAGCTCTTCCAACGATGAACGCAGGAGGGCCCAACGGGTCGATTCGTCAGGGTGTTGTTCGTTCCATCCGGTCATGCGGCGCAGTACGGGAAAGACTCGATCGAGTTTGAGCTTGCGCACCCAGTCCGCCAGGCCGTAGGTAACCAAGGTACGCGCGATCTCCTGCAGCCGGAGGGGATGGCGCAGGGTTCGACGGAGAAACGAACGCCGTCTGCGAATAATCACTCCGCCTTCCCGCCCTTTGATCGCGCCGGGTCCGGCTCGATCAGACTGCGTAACCGCACCGAGTCGCTGTCGATCAGATTGCGCCAACCGGCAACATCTGCCTCGATGACCGCTACGTAACCGGTTTTCATTTTTTTGTGAGTTCCGATCAGGCGCTCCACCACCGCTTCGACCGCGGGGTTGTGCCCCACCATCATGATGCACGACAGGCGATCATCGCTCTGGGAGATCAGCTCGAGGTAGATCTCTTCGGTGGCGTCGTAGAGCTCGGGGTTCTCTTCGATATCGCCGGAGAACTTGCTTTCGCGACAGAAGAGCTCGGCGGTCTGTACCGCCCGCACGGCGTCGGAGGTAACGACGCGCTCGGGCACCAGGTTCAGCTCGACAATCCGCGCGGCGATCGCAATCACCTGCCGTTTACCGGTCTCGGTGATCTCGCGGACGAAGTCAGCCTGACTCTCTTCCGCCGGCTCACTTTTCGCGTGCCGGACGACCAGAATATGTCTCATCCGCTTCCTCCGATGCGCCAACCAGAGCCTTCATGGCCTCGTCTACCCGACGAAGGTATCGCTCCCGTTGTCGACGATTCTTCTCCCTCATGCGATCAAGGAGCTCGACCTGCTCCGAGTTTATCCCACAAAAGGAAAAAACGCGATCCCGCCACATCATATCAAAGTGTGGAGCCGCCTGCGAAGCGATTGCATCGCTGGTTACGAAAACCGCCGCTCGTACATGGGAGAGCAGGGGCACTGCGTGTTTGGTGCCAAATTCCGGTCCCTGATACTCGTAGGCGACTCCCGGCGTGAGCACCCGATCGAGCCAGCCTTTGAGGATGGCCGGCGGCTGGCTCCACCAGTCGGGATGGATAATGATCAGCCCCTGGGACGAGGTGAGATCGCGCACGTGCTGCTGGATTGTGGGATCAAAGCTGAATCGCCGTCGCATATCCGGTTCCGGAACGACCGGATCGAAGTTCTCGGCGTAGAGATCGTGGACAACAACCTGGTGGTCACCGAGCGAGACCAGGCAACGATCAAGAATCGCATGATTGAAGCTTCCCCGACTCGGATGAGCAATGAGTGCGAGAATCTGCACAGATTGGGTCCCCTTTTTGCAACAATTTGATTACATTATACCCGCCGAAGGCAAACGCTTCGAGAGCGAGGGCCGCGGTACAACGGTGCTCTTGCACAAAGAATAAAAGTTGAGTAATTTAGTAAGGAATGGGGGTTTGCATGCTTTCCAAGGGTGAGTGCCTTGATGCGCTGAAGAAGGTCATCGACCCGGAGATCGGAATCAACATCGTAGACGTTGGGCTTGTGTACCGCGTTGAGCCGAAGGAAGACTCGATCGAGGTGGATTTCACGCTCACGTCGCCGGGATGCCCGTTGGCCGACGTCATTACGGCGGACATTACCCGGGTGTTGCAGGAAGCGTCCGGCTTGGACACCATCGTTCCGCAGCTTGTCTGGAACCCGCCGTGGAGCATCGACTTCATGAGCGAAGACGCGCGGTTGGAGCTTGGATACCCCATTTAACGAGACGGAGCAGTGCGCGCGTGGCGGCGCATTCGAGATACAACACAACAACGACAGGAGAACACGGTGAAGATTAAGATCAAAGACCTCCACGCCGAGATCAACGGCTTAAAGATACTCAAAGGCGTAAACCTCGAGATGGAAAGCGGTGCCGTCCACGCCCTCATGGGTCCCAACGGCTCCGGCAAGAGCACGCTCAGTAACGTGATCTTTGGTCACCCCGCCTACGATGTCACCGGCGGTGAGATTCTGGTGGACGGCGAGGACATCCTTGAAATGGGAACGGACGAGCGGGCAATGCTCGGACTTTTCCTGGCCTTTCAGTATCCGGTGGAAATTCCGGGTGTGACCGTGGGTCGCTTCCTCAAGCGCGCCGCCGATTTGCACGCGGGTGAGGGGGAGACCAAGACCACGGGATTTGTCAAAATCCTGCGCGAGATGATGGACTACCTCGAGATCGACCAGCAGTTCATCAACCGTTACCTGAACACCGGCTTTTCCGGCGGTGAGAAGAAGCGCATGGAGATCCTCCAGATGCTCATTCTCAAGCCGACCTTCGCCATCCTGGACGAGACCGACTCCGGTCTGGATATCGATGCACTGAAGATCGTTTCCAAGGGTGTGAACAAGCTTCGGGGCGGAGACTTTGGGGCCCTCATCATCACGCACTATCAGCGTATTCTCAACCACATTCGCCCCGATCACGTGCACATCATGTACCAGGGAAGAATCGTCACCTCCGGCGGGAATGAGCTGGTGGATCAGCTCGAAGCCAAGGGGTACGACTTCATCAAGAAAGAGTTTGGAATCGAGGAGGAAAACGATGTCGAATCCGTTGCCAACGGTTGAGATAGAAGATTACAAGTTCGGTTTTCACTATCCGGACGCGTCGGTATTCAAGACCCGCAAGGGGCTCGATGATGAAGTTGTTCGTGCGATCTCTCAGCACAAGAATGAGCCGGAGTGGATGACCGATTTTCGCCTCCGATCCTTGGCCGAGTTTCGCAAGAAGCCCATGCCAAACTGGGGCGCCGACCTCTCCGACATCGACTTCGACGAGATCTACTATTACGCGAAACCTTCGGAGAACCAGTCGAAGACGTGGGATGACGTTCCCGAGTCGATCAAGGAGACCTTCGACCGTATCGGGATTCCCGAGGCGGAGCGGAAATTTCTCGCGGGCGTCGGTGCGCAGTACGACTCCGAGATGGTCTATCACAGCATCCAGAAGGAGCTCTCCGACCAGGGCGTGATCTTCAGCGATCCCGAGACGGCGGTCCGCGAGCATCCGGAGATTGTGAAGAAGTACTTCGGCACGGTCATTCCCTACACCGACAACAAGTTTGCCGCGCTGAACAGCGCCGTCTGGTCGGGCGGGAGTTTTGTCTACATTCCCCCGGGGGTGAAAGTCGACATTCCGCTGCAGGCCTACTTTCGCATCAACAGCGAGAACTTCGGGCAGTTCGAACGTACCCTGATTATCGCCGACGAAGGCAGCTTTGTGCACTACGTTGAAGGCTGCACCGCGCCAATCTACGCCACCGATTCGCTTCACTCCGCGGTTGTTGAGATCATCGCGCTCAAGGGCGCGCGGGTTCGATACTCCACGGTGCAGAACTGGTCGAGCGACGTCTACAATCTGGTTACCAAGCGTGCGGTTGCGTACGACAACGCCACGGTCGAGTGGGTTGACGGCAACATCGGCAGTAAGCGCACCATGAAGTACCCCTCCATCTGGCTGATGGGCGAGGGCGCCCACGGAGAAGTCCTCTCGATTGCGTTTGCGGGCAAGGGGCAGGAGCAGGACACCGGGGGAAAGGCGGTTCACGCTGCCGACAACACCTCGAGCGTGATCACCTCGAAGTCGATCAGCAAGGACGGCGGCATTGCCACCTACCGTGGCCACGTCAAAGTGGAAGAGGGAGTGAAGAACGCCCGTTCGCACGTGGTCTGTGATGCGTTGATCATCGATCCGGAATCAGGAACCAATACCTATCCCTATATGGATATTCTCTCGGACGATGTGACGATCGAGCACGAGGCGAAGGTGAGCCGTATTTCCGAGGATCAGCTCTTCTACCTGATGAGTCGGGGAATGAGCGAGTCCGAGGCGGCAATGATGATTGTGAATGGATTTCTGGAGCCGCTCGTCAAGCAGTTGCCGATGGAGTACGCCGTCGAGCTCAACCGATTGATCGAGCTGGAGATGGAGGGTTCGGTCGGTTAACCGGACTACGGCAAGGAGACAGTACACCCCATGAGTAGCACAGACGTAGCCGTGTTCACCGGCACGGACCAGATTGGACCCTTTGTGAACACGCTTGCAGAGCCGGCGTGGTCGATGAATGTGCGCAGGCAGGCGTTGAAGCAGTTCAACGCCATGCCTTGGCCGACAACCGAAGACGAAGAGTGGCGGCGTTCCGACGTCTCCTCGTACGATTTTGACCGATACGCGTTGAGCCCGGTGGAAGCTGCCGTCCCGGCAGCCGGCGCGGTACCCGAAGGGCGCTCCGGGCTGCTTCGGTTTGAGAACGGTCGATGTGTAGCGGCCTCCCTCGCGCCGGAGCTCGCCGAGAAAGGGGTGGTCTTTGCATCGCTTGCCGCCTTCCTGCACGAGGAGACGGCAAACCACGCCGGCAACGGAGCGAAGGCACACGCCGCGGTTCAGGGCATCTTTGAGCGCCGTAGCGCCGAGGTCGAGCATCGGCTCTTTGCGTGGCATTACGCCACCTGGACGCACGGAGTGGTTCTGTATGTACCGGGATTTGTTGAGGTGGAGCAGCCCTTCGAGGTGCAGTTTCACTTTGACGGAGACGCGATGCTTGCGACGCCCCACGTGGTCGCGGTCGCCGAGACCGGGGGACGAGCAACCCTCCTGCACACGGTGAGCAGCGGTGACGAAGGCGAGATCCTGCTGAACGAGGTGATCAACGCAGACGTTGCCGACACGGCGCGAGTCGAAATCGCCACCCATTATGAGCTGAACTACGACTCGTCGACGTTCAGCAACGGGCACGCCGTGGTTGGACGGGACGCGGCCTATCATAGCTTTGTTTCGTCGTTCGGCGGTATGTTCAGTAAGCTTCGCATGGATGCAGAACTCAACGGAACCGGTGGAGACATCGATCTCGACGGCCTCTACTTTGCCGGCGAAGACCAGCACATGGACCTGCGCACCCTCCAGGTACACAACGCCGTCAACGCAAACAGCCGCACGTTCTATAAGGGAGCGGTGAAGGATGAGGCTCACACCATTTATCAGGGTCTCATCCGCGTAGCGCATGGGGCATCCAAGACTGACGCCTACCTCACCAATAACAACCTGGTGCTCAACAACGGCGCACGGGCCGATTCGATCCCCGGACTCAATATCAACACCGATGATGTGAAGTGCAGCCACGGCTCCACGACGGGAAAGATCGACGAGGTTCAGCTCTATTACCTGCAGACCCGTGGATTTGACTACGAAACCGCACGGATCATGCTGGTACAGGGATTTCTGGAAGAAGTGATCGCCAAGGCTCCTGACGCGGTTCAGGATCGGCTGCGTGAACTGGTGGAACAGCGCATCCTCGCCGAGTACGATACCGGCGACGACGAGTAGGGCGGGCGCACGGTGGCAGCATGGCAAAAAGCAGTGGCGGTGGACGGTTTCCAG
>SLTF01000079.1 GCA_007130025.1 Spirochaetales bacterium
ACCTACACCCCCACACTCACGGTAACCGACGAGTACAACCTCCAGCGGACGGGGACGGCAACCATTACCGTTGCAAACGACCCACCGGGGGCGAATGCGGTGGGGAATTTGCTCAACTCTGATCTCAGCACAGACCCAGTTATCGTTGGCGACCCTCGAATCGTTCTCGGCACCGGTGGTTTTGACGATGAGTCGAGCCCACCACGACGCCAAGATCTTTGGGAGTTTCAGTGGGAAGTAACTCGAAGGCCGTGGACGGTTGGCGCTGCACAGCAAGTATTGCTCGACTGGACTACCGTTACTAACTTCCCGGATCAGAGCGTACAGCAAGGGGGCGAGGCGCATTTGCCCTTCACCCCGCCAGAGCCAGGAGTCTACACACTGAGACTGACCGTTCGCGACGAAGGACAAGGTGCTCACTGGGGCCGCGATACCTCGCGTACCATAATCGTAGAGACGGCGGGAAATGGCGCCCCGGAACTCAATCCAGCTCTCGCCTTTATCAACTCGGACACCGATGGTTTAGATCCCGGTAGTGGCGGAATACGAATAACTGGTGCAGCGGGGACGGCAACCGATCCGCAAGACGACCGACTCGACTTGGAATGGCGATTACGAGTGCAGCCATTAGATGGTGACGGGAACGTGGAGACCCGGTTTCGGATTAATCCGCCGGGCGGACAGTTCCAGAACCTCGGAACAGATCAGTTGCTTGCCTCGGAAGGCACTGTGTCTCAGAACGGCGAACTCCAACCCCTAGTCATCGTTCCAGAGGATGGTGAACTGGCGTTCGTCGCAGCCCTACCCACCACGGATCCCGAACCTGTAGATCCTTGGAACATACGCATTGAACTGATCGTGTCAGACCGTGTGCTGGACGATGCGGTATTCGTTTACCTGAACTGGACGACACCATAAAAAAAAGGAAACCGACAGCGCGGGCGGCTTTCCGCTTGCGCTTCGATTTTCGCAAACAAATCCAGCCCATCGGGCTAACCACCAGACACCGGCGCCCTCGGCCGGTGTCTTTGCGTTCGTTCGGCTTCAACCGTCACTCTGTCACCCCGATTTCTGCTATACTCATCGTATGGACAAGACGGTCGTGAAGCGGTCGCTTGGGGATAGCGACCTTGGGCGGGACCGGCGGTGGTGGTTGGCGCAGCCGGCGCAGGCTCGGCTTGCGGAGGTTGAGCGGCTCAGGAAGGCGTGGTATGGAGATATCTCGGGATTTGAAAGAGTTGCTCGAGTTGTTCCGCTCTCACGGAGTTGAGTCTGTTGTTGTCGGAGCGCACGCGCTCGCCCTGCATGGGATTCCCCCTCAGTAGTGAAACCGGCACGCGATCACCAGCACGGTTTCATTTATGACGGTGTAAACCAGGCGGTGTTCGTCGCTGATGCGTCGGGATTCGCTTGTCATTCTTGACCCAATGCTGATAGTCATCCCATGCGCTTGGAGTGAATGAGAGCGTCATTCCTGCACGAGAGCGTGAGTGATGGTATGTCCCTCCCGTGCCTCGCGGAGAGACGTCGCGATGTGCGCCGCGTTTGCCTCAGTGGACAGGAGATGAGCGGTCTCTACCAGGCTGTTGTACTCGTCCACCGATACCATCACCACGTTCTCGCGATCCTCAAAGGATCTGCACCAGCGTGTGTAGACGCTCCTAACCCTGCTCACTGCCAACGCGCATGGCGGCGAGCTTTCCGCTGATCATCGTCATGGTGGTCCCGGTGCCGGGGACGGTGTAGTGGCCGGCGAAGTAGAGGTTGGAGAGCTTGCGCGAGCGGTTCATGGGGCGAAACCATGCGGTCTGAAAGAGGGTCTGGCCGAGCCCGAAGGCGGTTCCTTCGTACGCGTTGTAGTCGGCCTTGAACTCGCGGAGCGACATGGTCTCGCGAAAGACTATCGAGTCGCGAAGCTTCTCTCCGCTCAGGCGCTCAATGCGGTCCATGACGATGTTGAAGTAGCGTTCCCGAAGCTCGTCGCTGTCCTCAAGGCCGATCGCACACGGCACGAGTACAAACATGGCCTCGTGGCCCTCCGGGGCGCAGGCGGGGTCGGTTTTTGAAGGAATGTGCAGGTAGAACAGCGGGTCGTCCGGCCAGCGGCGGTTCTGGTAGACGGAATCGAAGTGATCTTCCCAGTCGGTGTCAAAGAAAAAGGTGTGGTGCTCGAGCTCAGGCAGTTTCCGGTTGATGCCGAGGTAGAAGTTCAGCACCGCCGGCGCGTAGGTGCGCTTTTTCCATTTCTTCAGCGGCATGGAGCGGTCCTGTTCGGCCAGCAGATGCTGCTCGACAAACGGGTAGTCGGCGTTGGCGACTACCGCATCGGCCGGCACATCATCCTCATCGCAGCCGTTTCGCACCGTTACCCGGGTTACCCGCCCGCCTTCGCTGTGTATCCGGCTCACCTCGGTGTTGAACACAAAGCGCGCGCCCTTCGACTCAGCCACCTGCTGCATGGCCCGCACAACGGTTCCGAAACCTCCCTCCGGATACCAGGTGCCCAGCCCGAAGTCGATGTAGTTCATGAGGGTGTAGACCGCCGGGGTGCTCTGCGCGGAGCTTCCCAGAAACACCACCGGAAACTCGAGAATCTTCCGCAGGTAGGGATGGCGAAACGATCGCCGAATCAGGCTGCGATAGCTCGCAAACAGGTTCAGCCGGTGCACGTTGCGAAGGAGCGTTCGGTTGACCATGTCAAACGGAGACGCAAAGTTCCGGTAGATGAATCCCGACATGGCAAAATCATACTTGCGCCGCGCCTGCTCGATAAATGCTTCAAGCTTCGCTCCGGCACCAGGCTCATACGACTCAAAGAGCGCTTTCGCGGCTTCGAAGTCCGCCGGCACCGTCACTACGTTCCGGGACTCCTGCGGTTGGCTGTCGCCGTAGTACACCTTGTAGCTGGGGTCTACCCGGTGTATCGCGTAGTAGTCTTCCCGGCGCACTCCCAGGTCGGTAAACCACTGGTCGTGTTCCGCCGGCATCCAGTACCAGCTGGGGCCCATATCGAAGCGGTACCCATCGCGGTCAAGCACGCGGGCTCGGCCGCCGACCCAGCCGTTCTTCTCGTATACCGTGACGCGGTAGCCCGCGTCGGCCAGGTACGCCGCGGCTGAAATACCGGCGAACCCGGCGCCTATCACGATCACGCTCTTTCCTGTTGATGTGTTCACTGTGTTCCTCGGTTCTCCGGGAGATCGGTTCGATTAAGGTACGGTTTGGCACCGCTGGGGTCAATTATACCCGCGATTCGCAGACTATTCCCACAAACGGGTTATCGGGACGGCCACCCACGGAACCGTTCACCCCTGTCCAACCCACGCCGCCACGCGTAACCCGGCCGTGCGTGCCCACCGTGTCAACACGGAAAGCTCCTTCTCGTCCGGCAAGCGGTTTCGCAGGCCGCGTACCTGCACGATCTCATGTTCTTTCACGTTGATCTCCACCGTCAGCACGTGTGTCGCCCCGTTTGCGGTTTCGCGGCGCATCGACCAGATCGAAGAGATTCGTCTCTGACACGACGAGGCGTACGTGGCGACGCAGTGACCCAGCGCGCGGCCCTCTTCCTCGAGTTCGCGGGAGCTCAGCAGTTCGAGAATGCGCCACACGCACATGTTCCGCGATTCTTTTCTGCCCTCTACCCACTCGAAGTCGGGTATCCCCGACTTGATCCACTGGAGCACGCCGCCCTTCGCCGTGCGCCCGAGTTGCACGTGCCACTGTTCCACCTGCCGGAGCAGCGCGTCCGGCGTGCGGCCTCCCATGGAGAGGCCGGGCTGGGCCGGTCCACGTTCCTCAACGACGCCCCTCTCCACGAACACCGCCTGGTTTTCGTACTTCTGGTTCCAGATGTAGTCAACGATGGGCTGATAGTGCGCCGTATCCAGCATCGGGTTGCGTACGAAGAAGCGAATGAGTTCCAGGCAGAACGGATCGTCTCGAAAGTCCAGCCCCATGCGGGTGGACAGGAGTGCGTCAGTAACTCTTCGGTCGCCTCCGAGGGCACGGACCTGACCGTAGCGGATGGCAGCGAGCGGGGTGTAGTGATCCGGAGCCTGGGTAAACCAGTGCGCCATGCGCTTTGTGAGCGGCGCGGGAAGGTCCGCGGCGGTTCGAATGCTCCCGCCCTGCCCCAGGTGGATGTACCAGCGCTGCCGGGTTCGATTCTTCTGATACCAGACGCCGGTCATGAACGCCGGCGGGTCGTACTCGCACAGCAGATGAACGGCGAGGCTCGCAATTTGCTTCTCAATGTTGTGGCTGCGCGGTTTCCACTCCGAGGGGCTCCGGCGCCACTCGCGCGCATACCGGTACAGATTCAGGGCGGCGATGGTGGTCTCTCGAGAGGTGAGGAGTTTGCTGGCCGAATCAATGCAAATCAGATAGTCACGCAGTCCGTCCGCTGCGGCGTGTTTCCGGCACGCCTGTGCGATGATCCTCAGCGGATCGTCAACAACCGTCTCTTCATTGATCTCGCCGAGAAAGATTCGCGTGATCGCGTGAGACGGGTTGTGCGATTGCCGGGATTTCCGCAGGGCGCGCTGCGCGGCCTGCCGCTGGAAGAGCTCGCATTCCTGGCGGCGCTGCAGATCCGACTTCCGTACGCTCGACGGGAGAGAGTTGGCCTCGCACCAGAGCTGGTACTCTTCGACCGAGGGAAACCTGAGGTGCTCGAAGATGTGTCGCTCAGCCGACGGGTCGATCGCCGAGCGTCCCCGGTCTTTCGCCATGAACCAAGTATAGGCGAACAGCTTGAAATCCAACAGATATCGTGGATTGACGCCCCTGAGGCCTTCTCCGCACGGCCCTTTGCCTTGACGGGCTCCGGATCAGCCGGTACCCTGAAAATGTAGGGTCCTGTTCAGGACGTTCGCAATGGAACAACCTGCGTGGGCACCTCCGTCGGTACTTCGGTTACCGATCGACAGGTCACCAAGCGCGCATCGAGGTACTGGACCCTTGGTATCAGCTGGAGCGCAACTGAGATTGACCACGGCGGACGCATCCGGGGCGTGAAGGATCCGCGCTATCGTGGAAAGGACGTCGATGAGCTCGCTGGAACAACTCTATTTGGTGATGAGCTCGGTTGCCGATGCACGCCGACGGCTGGTGCGCGGTTGGTTTGACGGTTCTCCCGGAGCCAAGGATCTCGATCTGCTGCGGCGCGCCGAGCGCGAGATAGACGAATGGCCACGCCGCAACAGCCGGTTTGTTCTGGATGCTGGGGCGGGCCGGCAGATCGAAACATCACTCTCCTATGAACTGGAGGAGCTCCGGCGCGATATCCTGTTCTTCGAACAGGGGCGCTCGGCCCTTACGCGGCGGCTGTCGCAACAGCTGCCCGGTTTTCCGGACGAGGTTCAGACGCTGGTTGAGCGCCTCTGCGACTGCTTCCCGCCGGCGGGCCGAACCAGCATTTCTTATGCTCCGATCCGACTCCTCGTTACCGATCGCGACGGCACAACCAATAACTACTGCGGCCGCTACCGCTCCTCGGTGCAGGCGGCCTACAACGCGCTGTTTCTCTGCCGTTTCGCCCGCCTCGCGGCGACGCGCAGCGTGATTCTTTCTTCGGCTCCGCTGGACAACGGTGGTCTGATCGACGTCAGCGTCAACCTCGAGCGCACCTTTGTCTACGCCGGCTCCAAGGGCCGCGAGTATTGCAGCGAGAACGGCCGTCGGGGTCGGTACGCGATCGAACCGGATCGGCAGGAACTGCTTGATCGCTTCAACAGCCGCCTGCAACAGTTGTTGGACACCGATGAAAACGAGATATTCACGCTGATTGGCTCCGCCCTGCAATTCAAATTTGGGCAGACCACCGTCGCCCGACAGGACGTCGACAACACCGTAGCGGAGCAGAAATCGCAGCGGTTTCTGGACGCCGTCCGGCGTCTGGTTGAAGAGCTTGATCCGGATGAGCGGTTTCTGAGGATCGAGGATACCGGCAAGGACATCGAGATCATTCTGACCGTAGGCGAGGACGAACACGCCGGAGATTTCGACAAGGGAAACGGCATCGACTATCTGGACCACGAGCTGGGACTTGAGCTGGAGAAGGGCGGGGCGCTGATCTGCGGCGACACCGCCTCCGACGTACCAATGGCCCGACGGGCGGTGGAGCGGTCGGCCGAGAACCAGGTACTCTTCGTGGGTGCCGACGACGAGCTCGCGAGCCAGGTTCGTGCCGTGGCCCCGGGGGCGATATTCGTGTCTTCTCCGGATGTGCTGGTCTGTGGGCTCGATCGATACTGCAATGACGTCGACCACAACGGAAGAAATCTGCCTCGAAGCTTGGTGAAAGACCGGGGAGACGAAAGCAGGCAGAACAAACGGTGATTTATAGAGGGTATGAGATCAATTACCCACGGGGCACCGGTGCAGCAGGAGCCGCCGCAC
>SLTF01000087.1 GCA_007130025.1 Spirochaetales bacterium
GAAGGGTATCTCGACGGGGAAAAGGTGCTGGTGGTGTCTACCGGAATTGGTGGGCCTTCTTCCGCAATCTGCATGGAGGAGTTGCACAAGATCGGGGTGGATACGTTCGTGCGTATTGGAACCTGTGCGTCACTCTCCCCCAAAGTTCAGCGCGGTGACGTGGTGATTCCCAACGGGATCGTTCGAATGGAAGGAACGAGCCTGCATTACCTTCCCATGGAGTTTCCGGCGGTTCCCACCTATGAGCTGCTGAAACATCTCGAGGCTGCGTCGCTCGCAAAAGGATTCGAGCCAAAGATCGGCGTAAACATCACCAAGGATTCGTTCTATACCCAGACCGAGCCGGAAACCAAGCCCGTCGCGTACGATCTGGTCAACCGGTGGAACGCGTATGTAAAAGGAGGCGCAGAAAGCACCTCCATGGAGTCGGCAACACTGTTCATTGTTGCTGCGGCGCTTGGAGTGCGAGTGGCGACCGTGCTGGTCTCTGCAACCGATGGAGCAGGAAACCGGGGAGAAGGAAGCTACCCCATCGATATCGAACATAGAGCCATTGAAGTGGGAATCGAAGGAATGCGTCGGATCATCGGCGCTGATCGTGCGAAGTCAAAACAGTAGGCAGGTACCAATGTCTGTACTCGATAAACAGAGCGTAACAAAAGGCGTAAAGCAGTATCACATCGAGCTGTCCCCGGAAGATATCGGAGAGTACGTGTTGCTTCCCGGAGATCCCGCTCGATCCGATATTGTGGCCCAGTACCTGGAGAGTCCCCAGCTCGTGGGGCACAATCGTGAGCATCGTAGTTTTACCGGCACCTACAAGGGCGTGCGCGTAAGCGTTACGTCCACCGGAATGGGGTGTCCGTCGGCGGCTATCGCTGCGGAGGAACTCATCAACATCGGAGCGAAGGTTCTGATACGCATTGGCAGCACCGCCGCGTTGCAGGACGGGATTCGAATCGGCGATCTGGTCATCAGCTGCGGGGCAATGAAGAACGAAGGAACCTCAAAGTTCTACGTGCCGGATTGTTTTCCCGCTGTTCCCGATTTTCGTTTCACGAATCTGCTGCATCAGGTTGCACTGGAGATGACGAACGATACCGACACGAACGTGTTTCTCGGTATCAGCTCGACCGACGACGCGTTCTACGGGGAGACTCCCGAGTGGATCCAGAAGCTTATTTCGCTGAAGATCACCAATGTCGAGATGGAAGCGTCTGCTCTGTTCACCATCGGACACGTCCGCGATGTAGTGGCTGCGTGTATCTGTGGAGTATCGGGAAACCTGAAGACCGGCGAGGTCATTTACCAGGAGAAAAACACCAGGCTCGCTGAAGCGTGGGAGCAGGAAATCCAGGTCGTTCTCGAGACTATCTTCAAGTACGAGCAGCTGAAGACTGCCTCCAACTTGGCAGGCCGGAAGTGATGAATGCCGGCGCCGGCCAGACGACGTTGATGCGCGGCACGATCATCACCATGTGTGATGATCTGCCGTTTCTGCACGACGGAATGATCGTCATTGAGGACGGGAAGATCGTCCATGTTGGTCCCGCCGATCCCGAACGCGCGGTGGGAGAGGTGATCGACTGCTCTGAACTGATCGTGCTGCCGGGCTTCATAAATACCCACACGCATACCCACTCGCCATTACTGCGAGGCGTGGCCGATGACCAGACGCTTATGGATTGGCTTACGAAATCGATGTGGCCCGCCGAAAAGCACATAACCGCAACCCACGCGCGGAATGGTGCGCTGCTGAGCTGCCTCGAGTTGATCGAGAGCGGGGTGACGACCTATGCGGATCAGTACTACTTTTCAGAAGAAGTTGCGCAGGCCGCGGTGGAGTCAGGCCAACGTGCTCTTGTTGCACCGACGGTCTTCTCGCGCCCAACCCCGGAATCCGATGATCCCATTGGCGTCGCCCGCCGATTCATCGAGCGACATCTCGGAGACGATTCCCGTATTGAACCGTGCATTGGGCCACATGCGATCTACAGCTGTTCAACCGAAACGTTGCAGGCAGTGCGCGACATCGCCCTTGAGTACGACGTTCTGGTGCATATCCACCTGTCGGAGACTCAGCAGGAAAACGACGATTGCATGCGGCAACACGGCGTCAGCCCAACTCGCTACCTCGAGCAGATTGGACTCCTCGATGCCCGCGTGCTCGCAGCGCACTGTGTCCACATCTCGGAGGATGATCGCCAGATTCTTGCCCGCCACAACGTCAAGGTGTCCCACAATCCGATCAGCAACTTCAAGCTTGTCAGTGGATGGTTCGATTACCCAGCGTTTCGGCGGCATGGACTGGATGTCTCGGTTGCCCTTGACGGTGTTCAATCGAATAACAGCTTCAACCTGCTCGCGGATCTGAAAACCGGAATCCTGGTTCAGAAGACGCTTCACAACGACCCGACATTGCTGGACGCGTACGAAGCACTGAAGCTGATCACCATCGATGCGGCGCGTTGTCTTTTCCGTGAGCACGAGCTCGGTAGCCTGGAAGTGGGAAAGTGTGCCGACTTGACGTTTCTCGATCTGTCTCGAGCCGCGATGCATCCGCTTCACCGAAACAGTTTTCGTCAGGTGGTATCTGCGGTTGTGTACGCGGCAAACGGCGCCGATGTCTCCGACGTGATGGTCCAAGGCGAGTTCATATACCGGCACCGCAGGCATGTTCGTCTTGACCGTTCTACGGTCATCGCCAACGCAGCCGAGTCGTCTCGACAGATCCTCGAACACATCGACTTCTTTTCGCGCTGAAGTTTGAACGTGTCACGGTGCCGCCGGCTGGCGGCACCGCTCAGCGCCCGCCTCAAGCCCCCGCAGCGAACTCCGTCAGAATCCGGTTGAACGTGGCGCTCGGGCGCATCGCTGCGGTGGCCTTGACCGGGTCCGGATGATAGTAGCCGCCGAGATCCACCGGGGCTCCCTGTGCGTCGGTGAGCTCTTTGAGGATCTGCGGTTCGGCGGCTTCCAGCGCGGACGCGAGTGCGGCAAAGCGCGCCTGCAGCTCCGGGTTGCTCCGGGCGCCCGCGAGTGCCTGACTCCAGTAGCGCGCCAGATAGAAGTGGCTGCCGCGGTTGTCCAGTTCCTTCACCTTGCGTGACGGAGAGTTCCCGTTTCGAAGCAGCTCGCCGGTTGCCTGATCCAGGGTGTCGGCGAGCAGGCGGGCGCCGGCGTTGTCGAAGGTGCGGGCAAGGTGCTCGAGCGACACCGCCAGCGCCAGAAACTCGCCCAGCGAATCCCAGCGCAGGTGGCCTTCCTTTACCATCTGCTGTACGTGCTTTGGAGCCGAGCCGCCGGCACCCGTCTCAAAGAGGCCTCCACCGTTCATCAGCGGAACGATCGAGAGCATCTTGGCACTGGTTCCCAGCTCCAGAATGGGGAAGAGGTCGGTGAGGTAGTCGCGCAGTACGTTGCCCGTGACCGAGATGGTATCCAGGCCCGCCCGCGCGCGCGTGACCGAAAAACGGGTTGCCTCTGCCGGTGGCATCACGACAATCTCCAGACCGGTGGTGTCGTGGTCGGCCAGATAGCGCTCCACTTTTTTGATGAGTTGCGCGTCGTGGGCGCGCCGGCTGTCGAGCCAGAAAACCGCCGGAGTATTGGTCAGGCGGGCACGTTCCACCGCCAGTCGTACCCAGTCGCGGATGGCGGCATCCTTTACCTGACACATGCGGAAGATATCACCCTCATCCACCGGCTGCTCGAGCAGCACGGTTCCGGTCTGGTCCAGCACCTCCACGCGTCCCGGCCCGGCGATCTCGAAGGTTTTGTCGTGGGAGCCGTACTCCTCGGCCTTCTGGGCCATCAATCCCACGTTGGGAACGCTGCCCATGGTGCGCGGATCAAACGGGCCGTGTGCCTTGCAGTCTTCGATCACGGCCTGGTAGACGCCGGAATAGCAGCGGTCGGGGATCACAAACTTGGTGTCGGCTTCCGCTCCGTCCGGCCCCCAGGTCTTGCCCGATGCGCGGATGGCGGCGGGCATGGTGGCGTCGATGATGAAGTCGCTGGGCACGTGGAGGTGGGTGATCCCGCGGTCCGAGTCCACCATCGAGAGGCCCGGTCCCTGATCCATGCAGCGCTGGATGTCGGCTTTGATGGCATCCTGTTCCGCCACGGAAAGCTCCGCGATGCGCGCAAACAGGTCGGCGAGGCCGTTGTTGGGATGAATGCCCAGGCGGGCGAAGGTCTCGCGGTGTTTCTCGAAGACGTCGGCGAAGAAGACCGAGACTACGTGGCCGAAGATGATCGGGTCGGAGACCTTCATCATGGTTGCCTTGAGGTGCACCGAAAAGAGTACCCCCTGCTCTTTGGCCGCAGCCATCTCCTGAGCAATGAACGCGCGCAGCTCCCGCTTGCGCAGCACCGCCGCGTCAATCACTTCGCCGGCGTCCAGCACGACGCGGTCGCGCAGCGTAACCGGCGTGCCGCCGTCAGCGGGGACGAGCCTGATCGTCGCCGTTCCCGCCTCAGCCACGGTGGTGGAGCGTTCGCTTTCGAAGTAGTCACCGCTGCTCATGCTCGCCACGTGCGATTGGGAATCAGGTTTCCATTCTCCCATGGAGTGGGGGAAGGCGCGGGCATACTCTTTCACGGCGCGGGCTGCGCGACGGTCTGAGTTGCCCTCGCGCAGCACCGGGTTCACGGCGCTGCCCTTCACGCGGTCGTAGCGATCGCGGATTGTCTTTTCCTCGTCCGTTTGGGGAGCTTCGGGGTAATCGGGAACGGGGTACCCCTGCTGTTGCAGCTCGGCAATCGCTGCGCGCAGTTGCGGGAGCGATGCGCTGATGTTGGGAAGCTTGATGACGTTGGCGTCGGGCTGCAGTACCAGTTTGCCAAGTTCCGACAGGTCATCGCCCACGCGCTGATCCGGGCTGAGCTGCTCGGGAAAGTGCGCCAGAATGCGGGCCGCGAGCGAGATATCGCGCGTTTCTACGCTGACGCCAACTGCGTCGACAAAGGTTTGAATGATGGGCAGCAGAGAGTGTGTTGCAAGCGCCGGTGCCTCATCGGTCAACGTATAGATAATCGTCTGTCTCATGATAGGCGAATGTAGCAGAATTTTCCCGTTGTGTTTACCGTTTTGTGCGCGCTTTCGCGTGATGTCACCGGTTACCCCGGGTGAAGACGGGTGCATCCGGCGTGGACAGCGCCTCGTGCAGTGAGTAGCCATCCTGGGCGTAGTCGGCAAGCTGGTGAGGCGAGGTGATCTGGTTTCGCAGGATCCAAGCCGCCATGGAACCGCGGGCTCGCTTGGCGTGAACGGCGACGGTGCGGTATCCGCCTTGGTGGGCTTCGCGAAACTGTGGTGTCACCACCCGCGCCGACAGGCGGTCTGGTTGCACCACCCGCCAGGACTCCTGCGATGCGAGGTTCACCACCGTGGTGCTGCGGGTGCGATTGACCGCCTGATTGAGAGCATCGGTCGGGCGACTTCCCCAGAACTGGTAGAGCGACGTCGCGGTGCCAGCGGTGAGCGGAGTTTTCATCTCGAGACGGTAGGGTCGGATGCGGTCCAGCGGGCGCGCCAGGCCGTACAGCCCCGAGATCACAAAGAGCCGCTCGTGGGCGTACTTCGCCTCTACGGCTGAAAAGGAGCCAAAGTCCAGACCGCGAAACACCTCGCCGGTGTACGCGTACCCCGCCTGGAGGCTTCCGTCTCTGCCCGACGGCTCTTCATCGCTCCAGCCTGCATACCGCTCGACGGTGTCAGCTGCGAGCGAGGCGCCGATCTTCATCAGCCGTGCAACTTCGTCCACATTCATCTCGCGCAAACGTCCCGCAAGCTCGCACGCCTGCCGCCAGAAGAGCGGAATCGCAGCTACTTTGGTGCGCGGCGAAACCGAGAAGTCCTGAGTCTTGCTCGGCGAGAGGAGAACAATCATTCCCGCACCTCCTGTGGGCAGAGTTACGTGCCCGGTTTGCTCACACTCAGGAACCAGCGATGCAACTCGGAGTTTGCCGCGAGCACACTCCGTGCGAAGAGAACGTCATCTGACTCGCCGCGTACGCCGGTCACGATGCCACCGGCCTCCTCGACGATGAGCATTCCGGCGGCGATGTCCCACGGACTCAGGCTTCCTTCCCAGAAGAGATCGAACCGGCCTGCTGCGACGTAGCAGAGATCGAGGGCGGCGGCGCCCATGCGGCGAAGGTCGCGCAGGTGTGGGTGAATCTCGATCAGCATGCGGATTCCGGACTCTCGCTTCACATCGTCACCGCCGAACAGTCCCGTGCAGCCGAGAGCCCGCTGGGGATTGTCCGTCCGCGACACATTGATTTGGCGAGTGCCACAGAACGCGCCCTTCCCGCGCTCTGCGCTGAAGACTTCACCCAGGGCCGGTGCTACCACGGTGGCGAGAATGGGCTTCTTCGCTTCGGCGTAGGCAAC
>SLTF01000139.1 GCA_007130025.1 Spirochaetales bacterium
TCGTGAAAACAGAAGAACGGTACGTCGAGCTTCTCGAGGATCTCGAAGCAGGCTCGCATTCGTGCCGCCGCCTGTGCCATTGGATCGGTGATCGAGAGCCAGGGGCGAAGGTTGGTTGCAACGCCAAAGGGATCACCGCCGGTGCCGGTAAGCGTGTGCCAGTAGGCAACCGAGAAGCGCAGATGCTCCTCCATGGTCCTGTTGCCCACCTTCTTCTGCGGCTGGTAGTACTTGAACGCCAGCGGATTACGGGATCCGGGCCCCTCGTAGGGGATTTTCGGGATTTCGGGAAAAAACTCATTCAGCATGATTGGCCTCCGTGTGTGGGACCATCATACACCCGGTTGGACCGGTACGCAAGGAACTTTTTAAAACGGGTTTATAAAGTGAGTGTTCCAAAGCCTGTGCATTTCTGCACAGGCCTCGGTCGCGTACGGTTACTCTGCGTCGTAGTCGATCTGCGGAAAGCCGAAGCCGTGAATCTGAAGGAACTCGGTGCGGTAGCCTTCGAGATCGGCGAGTTGCTCCACGTTTTCCTGCGTCACCGTGGGCCAGATCCGGTCCACCTCTGCTTGTACGTCGTCGCGCATTTCCCAGTCGTCCAGGCGGATGCGCTGCTGCTTGTCCAGCTCAGGGGCGGACCCGGTGTAGAGGCGGTCTGCGTAGAGGCGGTAGATCTGCTCGATGCAGCCCTCGTGAAGGCCCTTCGCCTTCATCACCCGGTAGAGGATACCGAGGTAGAGCGGCACCACGGGAATGACCGCGCTGGCTCGCGTGACGAGAGCCTTATTGACCGAGACCCACGCGTGACCGCCAATCTTCTGCAGCTGTTCGTCCAGATCTCGGGCGGTCTGCTCGAGATGATCCTTGGCACGACCAATGGTTCCCTCACGGTAGACGGGCCGCGTCAGCTCAGGACCGATGTACGAGTAGGCTACCGTGATCGCGCCTTCGGCGAGAACGCCGGCGGCGGAGAGTTTGTCAATCCAGAGCTTCCAGTCCTCGCCACCCATCACCTTTACGGTAGCCGCCGCTTCCTCTTCGGTTGCGGGCTCGATGACGGCTTCGGAGATGGTGCTGGTGATCGGGTCAACCGTGGCGGCACGATAGGTACTGCCCAGCGGTTTGAGTACCGAGCGATACTGCACTCCGGTGTCAGGGTCAGGGCGAATGCCGGACGCCAGACTGTAGATCACCAGATCCACGCTCCCAAACATTTCCTTGATCGCCTCGACCGTCTGCGCCTTGATTTCGTGCGAGAACGCGTCACCAATGATGGTCCTGGTAGGAAGCCCCGCTTCGCGCGCAGCGGCATCAAAGGCTTCCACGGCGTACCAGCCGGATGAACCGCTGCGCTTCTCGCTGGGTTCTCGCTCGAAGGCGACGCAGATCGTACCGGCACCGCACCCAAAGGCGGACACAATGCGGCTCGCGAGGCCGTAGCCTGCGGATCCGCCAATCACCAGAACCCGCTTGGGACCGGGAACGGGACCTTTACTTCGGACGTAATCAATCTGTTCCTGTACGTGCAGCTCGCATCCTTTGGGATGGGCGTTCATGCAGATACTGTTTCGAATCATCGGTATGATGGACATGTCGGTTTCCTCCATGGAGCCCGCATCAGCGGACCCGTTGCGCGCTAAACCCTACCGCAGCGGACGGAAAATGGCAAGGCAAACCCCGCCGGCGCGAATCGACTGCCAACGGGGAGGCAGGGCGCCGGGGCGCAGCATTTTCTGGTTCACCGGCCCCGGAAAACGTGGAGATTACTGGTAGACGGTCTGCATGAAGACGTTCTGCATGAAGAAGAGCGCCACGTACGACAGAAGCGCCGCGGAGGTGGGCGTCGCCGCCCAACCGAGCACGATGTTGCGAAGCAGTTTCAGATTGAGATTTCGCCCACCCTTGGCGAGGCTGATACCGATGATGGATCCCACCGCCGCCTGCGACTGGGAGACCGGGACGAGGGGGAACGACGGCAATCCCATCGATTCCATCCAGAGCTTCAGCCCTTCGGAGGCGAAGAGAAACAGTACCGTGGCGGTAGAGACGGTCACCACGATGGCCGTGACCGGCGACAGTTTGTAAAGGTTTGACCCGATGGTCATCATTACCTTCTTGGAGTAGGTCGCAACCCCAACCGCGGTTGCGAGCCCTCCGATGAGGAACAGCTGCTGCGTCCCGGTGATGATCACCCCAAACACGTTCAGGTCAACAAAGGGCGACGCCGGAACAAACACACCGACCACGTTGGCCATGTTGTTGGCGCCCAGACTGTAGGCGCCGAACACGCCGGCCAGAATGAGCGCCACGCGGGTGTACTTGTCAAGACGGATGAGATGAATGTTCATCCGCTCGAGGATAAACTTCACCACAAAAAACAGAATGAAGGCGATTCCGGCTCCCAGGATCGGTCCGTAAATCCAGGTGCCCACGATGCGGGTGAGCGCGGTGCGATCGGTGGGGTTGCCCGTGAAGAGGTTCCAGCCGATGATGGCGCCAACGACTGCCTGTGTGGTTGATACCGGCAGCCCGGCCCGCGTCATCCACAGGACGGTAGTTGCCGCCGACGCGGAGACCACAAAGGAACCGGCCAGGGCATTCACCGCCCCCAGCGCACCAAGCCCCTTCGCCGCGCCGGCACCGCTGATCACCGCGCCAACCGTGATAAAAACGGCACAGATGACGGCGGCAGTGCGAAACGGAATCATCCGGGTACCAACCGCCGTTCCAAAGATATTGGCCGCGTCGTTTGCGCCGAGCGACCATCCCATGTAGAGTCCACTGGAAAGAAAGAGCACTCCTGCTACTTCCATGCCCGACCCCGTTACAGGTTCCGCTTGATCGCGTAGACCGCGAGCCGCTCGGCCACTTCTTCGGCTTCGTCGGCGATCAGCGAAATCCGCTCGGCGAAGTAACGCATGTGTACCCGCTTGCTGAAGAGCGTGATCTCTTCGGTTGCAAACGCCTTGCGCTTCAGGCGCTCTTCAATCTCGTCGGCCTCGTGTTCCCAGAAGTGTACCTTGTCGAGATGTTCGGTCACCCGGTAGACCTCGCGGAAGAACGCCCGAACGGCCAGGGTCAGCTCCAGCACCGCCTTGACTACCGACTCGGTCAGCTCTCGAAAGTCATCGCGGAGGAAGGGCAGAATCTCCGGCTTCTCGATGCTGAAGTGGGTGGTGACGTGCTTGGACACGTCGAGAACGTTGTCCAGCGTTTCCAGCAGACCCAGAACGTCGCCCCGGGAATCGGGAATGAGCATCTCGGCGTAGAGCCGGTGCTTGATCTGGCGGCGAAGGGTGTCCGCTTCGTGCTCGACGGTATCGATCTCAGCGCTCTTCTTCTCAAAGTCCTCCATCCGGTCTTCCAGATAGCGCTTGATGGCCTCCTCAAGGAGGAGGGCGCCCTGGTCGATCAGGCTGAAATACCGATCCATCTCAAGCTGGAGCTGTTTTGTTCTGGAGGTAAAGAGTCCCCCTGATCCTTCCGATCGCTGCTTCACGCTGTTCTCCTTTCTGACTTCCGGGACAGATGATGGCCTCAAAATGCTACTGCCCGCCTGTGTGTATTTCTCGGCAGGATACCCGAACACGGCATGGGCTGTCCAATAAAACCTCTTGATTCAACTCATCAGGTAATTTTTGCCGGCACCGACTACCGGTTCACCCTACTGTCGCAAATTGCTGCTGGTGTAAAGTCGGTGAATCGTCTTGTCCGTGTTGGGCGCCGAACCCACGTAGAGACTCGTGATGTAGTCACCCACTTCCTCAGCGGAGAGCCAGTCATCCACCACTTCGGTGCGGCGGTCGCGCGTCTTCACGGGATTGTACACCATCAGCGAATGAATTCGGATGTCGGTGCCGCGCGCCTCCTGTTTCAATACCCGTGCGGTCATCAGCTGCGCGGCGGCGGCAATGGACACTGCTCCCGTCTCCGGGGCAATCAACTCCGCGGCACCACCGTTGATCATCACGTAGACGCCCTGATGGCGTTCGTGCATCAGAGACACCAGGGTTCGAACGCAGATGAAGTGGGTCTTGAGGTTATCGTTGATGACCTGGTCCCAGTGCTCCACCGGCATATTGTGCAGGCTGTAGCCGTAGTACCAACCACCAAGACAGGCAACGCCCAGATCCACCCGGCCGAACCGATCCACCAGTTCCGCCCGGAAGCCCATCATCGATTCGAGGTTTCCAACGTCGGCGGCCATGCATACCAACCGGCCGCCGGAATTGTCCGCGACGTCCCGCACGTACTCCTCGAGCCGCAGACGCTTCTCGTCATTTCGGTAGGGAACCACCACCGTGGCCCCATCGCGAACCAGCGCCCGCACCACTCCTTCGCCCACGCTGCCCGTGCCGCCGGCAACAACGACGATGCAATCTTTCAGTCGTTCCATGATTGTGCCCCCAGTCCAGCGTAAGGTGCCTCCCCTTGTAGTGTCAAATAAAACCTCTGTATACTGTTGGAACGAGATTTTAATCATGGATGTTGTCAAGTTTCGCGCATTCTACACCGTCGCCACGCTGAAGAACATCAGCAAGGCCGCCGAACAGCTCTATTACACCCAACCCGCGGTGAGCGCGCAGATCCGCGAGCTCGAGAACACCTACGGAGCGAGGCTCTTCCGCCGCGCCGGGCAGCATCTGGAACTCACCGACGCCGGAGAACAGCTCTTCCCCTTTGCCGAGCAACTGCTTGCGATGTTTGACCAGTCACTGAACGTGGTGCACAACGCGGTCGAAATGCACAATCGGATGATTCGTGTGGGCGCGAGCAGTCTTCCGGGCATCCATCTGGTTCCCGAGCTCATCGCGGAATTCCGTGACAGCGGCATCAAGTGCGGCTTTACGCTGGAGATCGCGAGCTCGGGCCGAATCGAGCAAATGCTGGCGTCGAATGAGATCGACATTGCGATCCTCGGCAGGGCAACCAAGCCCAAGCGGCGCTCCCGGTTCACCGAGGTTCTTCTCTTTCGCGACCCCATGGTCGCAGTGGTTTCAAACAAGCACCCATTTGCAGGCCGCCCGGCCATCGAGATTGCAGAGCTTTCCGAGCAGCCGCTGATCCTTCCGTCGCGCGACCTGTTGACCCGCAAGGCGGTGGAAGAGCGGCTTCGATCGCTCGGCCTGGTGTTCAACCTGGCGTTTGAAATGGCAAACCCCGAGGCGATCAAGCGCATGGTCATGCACGGTCTCGGGGTGAGCATCCTCTGCGAGTCGATGGTCAGGACTGAGACGGCGAGCGGATGGCTCACCCGGGTGCCGGTGTCGGGACTCAACCTGCACCGGAAGATCTGGCTCTCCCATCCAGAGGGAGAGCCGGTCACCCCGGTGCTGCAGAGTTTTATTGACTTCGTGGTCTCACGCTTTCGAAGCGAAGAACCCGTCGAGTAGCGGCTGAAGCTTCTTGCGTGAATAGCCGAGGTTCGCCTGAGCGTAAAGCGCTGTAGCTGCGTCCACCGCATCGCTCGAGATGGCCGAGAGACCCAGGTCGCTCGCGTTCAGAAAATCCAGCAGCCGGGTTCGGAGCGCCTCGTCGGGGCAGTAGGTCACCAGTTCCCGGGTGAAGTCGGGATTGGTGTAGGCGTTCATGGCAATCAGCACGTCCAGGCCCTGGCTCTTCGCGTAACCGGCCAACGACGCCGAGAGTCCAGCGTCCTTCTTCAGCCAGTCCGCCACCGACAGCAGTACCGACGAGATGCCGACGCGGGTCTCACCCATCTTCCACTGCTTGTAGTCCTTGCGGAGCAGATCGGCGCTGCTGAGCGCAGACACATTGAACTTCTCGAACTGCAGCGTATCAAACAGCTCGGTCCGGTTTGCCCCGGAGAGGGACAACAGCTGATCCACGATCTTCTCGTCCTGCTCGGTGGCGCGCTTGGCTTCGGGATCAAGATTGACCGTGTCAAGCAGAATGGTCCCGAGCAGCAGCTTCGCCGACCCCTCCTCCAGAAGCGCCGGGTCGCGGTCCAGAATCGCCTGGGCAACCAGGGTGGCCGCCGAGCCCACCGGCTCGATCACGCGCGGGGTTGCGCCGGTGAAGAGACCCTCGTCCTTGTGATGGTCGATCACCTCGATCACCGTGGAGGCAAAGTCGGCCTGTGCCGCGGCGGGCTTGTTGTGATCAACCAGCGCGATCTTCAATCGGCCACGACTGTTCAGAGCGGCCAGATCGATCTCGTCGATGAAGATGAGCCAGTCGGGGTCGATGCCCGCCTCGGTGAAGAGGTAGACCGCCTCGGTGCGGAGTTTGTAGTCCGCGCGCGGAATGTTGATCACGGGCACGTAGGTGATACCGTTCGCGTCTGAACTGCGATCGCGGCAGTAGGCGTACATCACCGCGGACGCCATTGAGTCGAGATCAGCGGCTTCGTTTCCAACCACGCAA
>SLTF01000190.1 GCA_007130025.1 Spirochaetales bacterium
CACTGCATCAACCGAGGGCCCGTTCCACCGCCACCTCGGCGTGGATCCGGGTGGTATCAAAGAGCGGGAGCTCAGTATCGGCGGGACGGATCAGGAGACCGATTTCGGTACAGCCGAGGATGACCGCTTCAGCACCCATCGCGGCGAGTCGGTCGATCACCGCAGCGTACGCCGCCCGTGATTGGGGCCGGATTTCGCCACGGCACAGCTCAGTATAGATGACCGAGTGGACCAGTTCGCGGTCGGACGCTTCGGGAACCACCACGGTGAGGCCGTGCTTGTCTCTGAGCCGTCCGAGATAGAACTCCTGCTCCATGGTGAAGCGGGTGCCCAGAAGCCCCACCGTGCGGACCCCGGCGGCGCGGATCGCGTTGGCGGTTGCGTCTGCGATGTGCAGGAGCGGCACGGAGACCGCCGCGGTGATTGCGTCGGCCACAATGTGCATGGTGTTGGTGCAGAGTACGATGAAGTCGGCGCCCCCGCGCTCGAGGCGCGCTGCGGCGTCGGCGAGGATCGTGGCGGTTGCCTCCCAGTCACCCGCGGACTGCAGCCGCTCGATCTCGGCAAAGTCCACCGAGTAGAGCAGGCAGCGCGCTGAGTGAAGCCCTCCAAGCCGCCCGGCGACTCCCTGATTGATGAGGCGGTAGTACTCCAAGGTGGACTCCCAGCTCATCCCGCCGATCAGTCCGATGGTGCGCATCATGAAAGAGAGCATAGCGCCGAGCGGCCAGGTTGTAAACGACGCGGACCGGGTTTACACTGCTTGCATGACGGTACAGGAAGCAATCACAACCAGAAAGAGCGTGCGTTCGTTTTCCGATCGCGCCGTGGAACGCGAGAAACTCGATCAGGTGCTGGAGGCGGCGCGCATGGCGCCCTCCGCGCGTAACCTGCAGGAGTGGCGAATTCTTGTGGTGCGCGATTCTGCTGCGCGCGGGGCCCTGGTCGAAGCCGCGGGTGGGCAGGGGTTTGTGGGGCAGGCGCCGGTGATTCTCGTCTGCTGCGCGGAGACCAATCACCACCTGATGCACTGCGGGCTGAAGAGCTACCCGATCGACGTGGCCATTGCGATCGACCACATGACGCTGGTCGCAACCGAGCTGGGTCTTGGAACGTGCTGGATCGGAAAGTTTGATCCCGAAGCGGTTCGTACAGTGTGTGGCATCCCGGAAGAGATCGAAGTGGTGCAGCTGCTGCCGCTTGGCTACCCGGCGGATCCCGCACCGGTGTCGAAGAGCCGCAAAGCACTGGATGAGATCGTTCACTGGGAACGCTGGGAGAACACCGGTCGATGAGGCGCACTCCCGAGGCGCGTTTGCTTATTGGCCGGTGAGCGCCCGGTGCGCGGCCACCATGATTGAGCGGCTCGAGCCGGTTGCTCCGCTGACCACATCCACCAAAGGGCTCTGCGCGGCCAGAATGCGGTCGATGGTCTCGGCAGCCTCGTAGCCGGGCCCGCACTCTTGGGAGACAATTCGCGCGCCAGTGATCCGGCCCGCGTGCACCTCGACTTCCACCTCAGCGCTCACGAGGAAGTCGCCAAACGAGCCGGTGTATCGGCCGTCGGGCAGTTGGGTCAGGTCCACCGATGCCACCGTCGTGTGTCCTGCCGCGAGACGGCGGCCCATCACCGTCATGCGAATCGCCAGCGCGCCGACCGCAACCAGCACCACGGCAAGGACAACGAAAAAGACGCGTGCTGCTGTTCGCATGACGCTCTCCGTGTTTCAGATTGTATGTGGTGATCCTATCACGCCGGCGCCAACGCGTCCACGGCGTAACCCGACTCGCGTCAGGCTGGAGCCGACGAGAACAGTTCTTCGATCAACTCGCGGGGTGAGTCCGGCGGCAGACAGTAGTAGACGGGCGCGTAGAGGGCTCCGTCGTTGAAGCGGGCGGGAAGCTCGGGATCGGCGGAGGCGAGCTGGTAGCCGGTGGCGCCAAGGAGGGCGGCGGGGGCGCAGAGATCCCAGTATGAGGTGCGTCGATAGCTGATGAATCCGTTGGAGTGCCGATAGAGGGCGCTGATCATATCCACCATGTCGGTACGGTAGGGCGCGCGGCTGGTACCGTAGCGATCGGCGAGGTCGTGACGCATCTCGGCGGGAATGGACTTCATGACCAGCGTGCGGTTCCCGATCCATGGATCGGGCTCGATACGCAGGGGAGCCTCGCCGTTGGAAGTGGTGCCGTGGGTTCGCCGACCGGTCCACCCCGTGAGCATCACGTCCCGCTCGGGCTGGTAGATGAGTCCCAGCGACGGGACCCCGTTCACACAGAGCCCCACCATCACGTAGTAGTCGTATCCACCCTCAATGAACGAGCGCGTCCCATCGATGGGGTCGACAAACCAGATCAGCTCCGCGCCTGCGGGATAGGTTTTGTCCTCAGACTCCTCTCCCACCACCGCCTCGCCCGGAAACTCGCGGTTCAGGAAGGAGATGATTTCACCATTGGCCTCGATGTCGCAGTTGGTGACCGGACTTCCGTCCGGTTTGCTGATGATCTGCGCGATGCCTCGCGCACGCTGTTCGCGTACGGTGGCGCCGATGCGGCGAACCAGCGGCTCCAGGACGGTTGCTCGACGGGCAAGCTCGGGTGCATTCATGGTGTTCCGAAGCTACGGTGGAGGACGATCGGGTGTCAAGTCTTGAAATCGATTTTGATTTCGAATATATTCTATTCATGTCATCGACCACCGTACACATACCCGATGAAACGCTCGAACGCATCGACGCCATCGCCCGCCGTCGCGGTCTCAGTCGGAACCGCATTGTCGTTGAGGCCCTTCAGGACGTCATCGATCGTGATGTGGGGCAATGGCCCGACGGATTCTGGGATCCTCCCGCCGATCAATCAGTGCTGATCGAGCTTTCGGAGGGGACGCGTGAGCTCGAGCGGACGGTGGTCGCCGCGCGGCGGAACCGCGGGGCAATGTTGCTATGATCTGGTTGCTCGATACCACTGCCGTTTCCGCGGCCATGCGATACGAACCCGCGATCGTCTCGTTTCTCCGAGACAACCCGCCGGGTACCATCCGGACCGCTGCGCCGGTTGTGGCGGAACTCGAGTACGGAATCCAGAGATTGGCCGCGAACTCGCGAAAGCGGATACTCCTGGATGAACAGAAGCGGCGACTGCTGGGCAAGATCGGCATACTCGACTGGCTTCCTGAGGCGTCCGTGGCCTTTGGCGCGATCAAGGCCCACCTTGAGGCGACGGGCTCGATGATCGATGACTTCGACATCGCGATCGCGGCGATCGCACGCTGTCATGGCGCGGAGGTCGTGACGGCAAATTTGGTGCACTTCACCCGGGTACCGCATCTGACCGTGCGCCACTGGTAACGCGCCTTCTCTCCGATACCCAAAACCGCCGCCCCACGGTATGATATCACCACCATCATGGACGCTGCCGGTTCCGCGAACGCCTACCTTTCTCTGCAGAACCTCTCGAAGACCTTTCCCGATGGGCAGGGTGGCGTGATTCGTGCCGTGGACGGGCTGTCGCTGGATATCGCTCCCGGTGAGTTTGTGACCCTGATCGGTCCGTCGGGATGTGGAAAGACCACCACGCTGCGGATGATCGCCGGCTTTGAAGAGCCAACGGCCGGGCGCATCGTGCGTGAGGGCAAGGATATCTCCGGCCTTCCGCCGTTTGAACGGAATATGCCGCTGGTGTTCCAGAGTTATGCCCTCTTTCCCCACATGACCGTGTTTGACAACATCGCCTACGGCTTGAAGCTTCGCAGAATGAAACGCGACGCGATCGCGCATGACGTTGCGATGGCGTGCCAGATGGTCAACCTGGTCGGGACCGAGAGCCGCTTCCCCGGAGAGCTCTCCGGTGGGCAGCAGCAGCGGGTTGCGCTCGCGCGGGCGCTGGTGCTGAAGCCAAAGATCATGCTCTTTGACGAACCGTTGTCCAACCTCGATCCCAAGCTTCGTATCCAGACTCGCTCCGAGATCAAGCGGGTGCAGCAGATGCTGGGGATCACCACCGTCTACGTGACGCACGACCAGACCGAGGCGCTCAGTCTCTCGGATCGGGTTGCGGTAATGAACCACGGGAAAATCGCCCAGCTCGGTTCGCCCGAAGCGGTCTACAATCACCCGGCGTCGCCCTTTGTCTCCGACTTCATCGGCAGCGCAAATTTTCTCGATGCGATCGTCGACGAAGTGACCTCCGGGCACGTGGTGGTACGCATCAACGGGTTCCCGTTCTCCGTTCCGCTTGATCGATGCGAGCCCAACCCGGAGCCGGGCGGACGGGTACTGGTCTCGGTCAAGCCGGAAGCCATCGAGCTCGTGTCGCCGGTCGAGCCGGGAGAGGGTTCCGGCTTCCGTTCCGGTCCGCGCGGCGTGGTCGAGCTCAGCGCGTTCAGCGGACCCGCCACCGAGTACAAGGTCACCTTTGGAGACGCCTACCTCACGGTGAGCACGCCGAACATCCGGGGGCGAACGGTGGTCCACCGTGCCGGTTCCGAGGTTGGCCTGGAGTTCGACCCGTCCGCGTTTCGGGTCTACCCGGCGTGAAGGAGAAACGGTGAGACGGTGGGTCTATCCGGCAATTGGTGGCTCGCTGGGCATTCCGGCGGCAACCGCTGTGGCGCTCGCGGTATGGATCGGCCGGAGGGAACCGGCCGGAGCGCCGGTGGTGGGCGCACTCGCTGCGGCAGTAGTGGTGATTGCGTGCCTTGGCGGTTGGCTCGTCCGCGAGGCCGCGCGCCGCGCCCGGGTTACTGCCGCCGAGCTGAACCAGAGCCGTGTCTCGGTTGCCTCGCGCACGCAGCTGCTCGCCACCCTCGCCCACGAAGTCCGTACTCCGCTTACCGTCATGCAGGCAACCGAAGGGGTCTTGCTCGACGAGACGCCGGGGCCGCTCACCGAGCGGCAGCGCAAGTTTCTGGAGTCAATCCACGCCAGCACGCAGCGCCTCATTCATTTTTCCGAAAACATGCTCGCGGGAATCAAGGTCGACCGCGGCTGGATGCCGGATCGCACCGCTTCCATCGATCTTCGTCGGATTACCCGGCAGGTCATCGAAATGATGCAGCCGATGCTCGATCAGCGGGGGCAGCAGGTGCGATACACCTTTCCCTCCATGCTGACCAAGCCGCTCGCCGACGAGGCGTGGATCCGGCAGGTTCTGGTGAACCTGCTGCACAACGCCTCCAAGCACACCGGCGCCGGAGGCATGATCATGGTTTCGGTGACCCAGGACGACCACTGGATCGTGGTTACCGTGACCGACAACGGTGAGGGACTCGTCGGATCCTCACGCGAAAGCATCTTCACCGAGTTTTACCAGGAGCAGCCGCATTCGGGTGCGGGACAGGATGGCGCCGGACTGGGCCTCGCCATCGTGCGCAGCGTGATCGAACGCCACGGCGGCCGGGTCTACGCCTCGACATCGCCGGGGGTGGGTACCATGGTCTCGTTTGCGCTACCGGTTGGGGAGGGCGCATGAACGGCAGGGTGCTGGTGGTGGACGATGAGGCGGACATCGTGGACGTCCTCTGTTTCGCGCTCGAGTCCGCCGGGTACGAGACCCGTTCGACCGGCCGTGGCGACGAAGCGCTCGCCATCAGTCGCGAGTGGCCCCCCGATCTGGTGATACTCGACATCGGCCTGCCGGGACTCAGCGGCCTCGAGGTCTGTCCCCGACTGACCGAGGACGGTATCCCGGTGCTGGTGCTCAGCTCTCACGATCGCGACGACGAGGTGGTGGAGGGGCTCGAGGTGGGCGCCGAGGATTACGTGACCAAGCCGTTCAATCACAAAGAGCTGCTGCTGCGCGTGGGAAAGATCATCCGCCGGACACGCGCGAGTGCCGCGGAGGAGCTCGTCACCGCTGGGGAGATCACGGTTGATCTGCGCCGCAGGGAAGTTCGGGTGGGCGTTCAAGAGGTGCACCTTACCCCAACGGAGTTCGGAATCATCGCCCTGCTCGCCGGCAAGCCGGGAGAGCCGGTGGAGGTCGAGACCCTGCTCCGAGAGGTTTGGGGCGCAACCGAATGGACCAACGGAGACGAGATGGTGAAGGTGAACATCCGTCGCCTTCGCAAGAAGATCGAGCCCGACCCACAGCACCCTCGCTACCTGCTCAATCGGTGGGGGCAGGGCTATCTCCTTGCCGACCGCCCCAACGGTGAGCAATAGAAGTCTCTTCACACCCTGGCCCCGCACCTCATCAAAATCTCATCGAACTGTCACGGTTTTGTAACTTGCGTATCCCATGGTTCGGACGGACAATCAAGGTACGAATCTCAACAGGAGGAAATTCATGAAACGAATCCTACTCGTGCTTATTGCGGTAGTGACGCTGTTCGCGGTGGCGTGCGCGCCGAGAGAGACCGCCGAAGGCGATGCGCCCCGCA
>SLTF01000179.1 GCA_007130025.1 Spirochaetales bacterium
ACCAGCGGCGCCATGCCGTGGTAACGGAGCCCTCCCGCGTGGAATCCGGGCGGGACGAAGGTGCTTCCAAGCGTGTGCATTTTGACCAGCGGTGTCAGGTGGGCGGTATCGCCGAAGTCATAGGCAAAGCGGCCCTTGGTCAGACTCGGACAGGCCGCCGGTTCAATCCCCACCACCCGGCAGTCCCGCTCGCCGCGCAGCTTCTTCCCTATGAAGGGAAACGCAATCCCGGCGAAGTTTGATCCGCCGCCGGTACACCCCACGATGATGTCCGGGTAGTCCTCGGCGAGTTCCATCTGATCGATGGCCTCGATTCCGATCACGGTCTGGTGCAGAAGCACGTGGTTCAGCACGCTCCCAAGCGCATAGTTGGTCTTTGGATCCTGCGCCGCGACCTCAACCGCCTCCGAGATGGCGATGCCCAGCGATCCGGTTGAATCCGGGTGCTCCGCCAGGATGGCGCGACCGCTTGCGGTCTGGTCGCTCGGACTCGGGGTAACCGTAGCGCCAAAACTCTCGATCAGCCCACGCCGGTAGGGCTTCTGGTCGTAGCTGACGCGAACCATGAAGACCTTACACTGCATTCCGAAGAAGGCACACGCCATGGAAAGCGCACTTCCCCACTGCCCTGCCCCCGTCTCCGTGGAGAGCTGGGTGATCCCCTCCTGCTTGTTGTAGTACGCCTGCGCAACCGCGGTGTTGGGTTTGTGGCTGCCGGCCGGACTCACGCCTTCGTACTTGTAGTAAATGCGCGCGGGCGTATCGAGCGCCTTCTCCAGGCGCCGGGCACGAAAGAGCGGCGTCGGGCGCCACTGCCGCAGAATATCGCGCACCTCTTCGGGGATTTCAATCTCCCGATCGGTACTCACCTCCTGCATGATCAGCGCCATGGGGAAGAGCGGTGCGAGATCGTCGGGTGTCACCGGCTGTCTCGTACCCGGGTGCAACACCGGAGCGGCCGGCTGCTTGAGGTCGCTTTGTACATTGTACCAATGGGTGGGGATTCGGTCCTCGGAGAGGTTGTACTTGATCGGGTCCATGCGGTCTCCTTGTCAGATTACGTAACCGCATTCTATCACAATGGATAATTATTCGTCAAAGAAAGGCACTGGAAACCGGATCAAGATCCACGATTGTGCGGTTCCACTCCACGATACGATCGCCGCGTGGTGTGGCGCCGAGCTCGGCGGTCGAGAGGGCTACGTTGTTCATGAGCTGTTGCCGAACAAAGTCGTTGAGAATCGGTTCGCCGTCGATGGGATCGCCGCTTAAATAGTGACGCACTACGTGAAGAAGCCCGCAATGCGCGATCATCAACACCGGACCACGGACGCCGCGAAGCTCCGACAGCAGCGACGCAACCCGCACCCCTGCCGCCGCGGTCCACATGTCAACAGCATCGGGTTCGCCGTACCCCGGAGTGGCGTAGGGCAGAATCTCGCGATAGTCATAGCCCTTACCCCGATTGAGGGTCACTTCCACCAGGCGAGAATCGAAGCGAATCTCCTCCGTTCGTAGCCGCGCCAGCTCGAAGGTGCGGCGGGCACGCAGGAGCGGACTGAGAATAGTCAGCGCGTATCGCGCATTCCCCAATACCGTACCCAGCGCCCGCGCCTGACGGGTGCCGAGCTCACTCAAGTCAGGATCCAGCCACGGTGCCTCGCCGGTCTGAGCCAGGCTCTGGGCGTGGCGCACCAGATGGATTTCGGTCACCATCGTTCCTCTCTTCTTACCATCGTCTTCCGTCTCACGGATTGGTGCGCAGCATCGCTTCTCGCGCCTTCTCCAGGTTGAAGTCCATGAAATTCCGGTACTGATCGCGGCACCAGAACGCGACGTGCAGACAGTTCATGACCTCGCACCACCTCAGCGCCGCCGGATCGTACTTGCTCTTGGCGGTGTAACCGCTGAGAAAGTACTCTCGATTCTTGGGATGATTCATGTAGTTTCGTCGTTCTCGAAGGATCCAGGCGAGCTCATACTCCCGCCAGCCGATGCCGGCCGACTCCCAATCCAGAATTGCCGATATGTGGGCACCGTTCACCAGAACGTTTGCATCGTTGAGGTCGCCATGAACAAACACTTCGTGGCGGGACTCAGGCTGATGGGCGCGCAGCCACCGGCAGATTTCCTGGAACCGCGGATCGTCGATTTCCTCTTCACCAAGAAACCCGTACAGCGAGGTCCGCTTCTGCTCACCCCAGGTGACGTCGATGGTGTGCAGCCAGCCAACCAGTTCGCCCAGCTCCTGGAGAACGCGATTGGTCATGTGCGGTTTGTGATCCTCGCTCAGTGGATTGAGTACATCGCGCAAGATCACGCCGTCCCGTTCCTCCAGGGCCATGAAGGCGCGGCGGTCGACCCCGTGCCACAACACCTGAGGAACCGGAAAATTCATATCTGATAACATGATGAGCGCTTCACGCTCGTTGTCCATGGTTGCGGTGGTACTCTTACAGACTTTGAGGTAAAACGAAAGCGCCGAGCCCGCCCGCACCGCATTGCACCGATACACCGAGTTCACCTCTGCGATGCGGTTTCTCTCAGCGCTGAGCAGCTCGATGTCGTGGGGAATCGCATATTCGGGAACACGCATCGTTCGCGGGAAGCTCCTCGGTTACCAGAACCGTTGCACGACTACCGGCCGAAATCCGGCACGTCGAGATACTCGATGATCTCATCGCAGATGTCGAACAACAGTTGCAGCCCCTGACGCACCGTCATGCCCCGCAATTCCGTCTCGCGATCGATGTCCGAATAGACCAACTCCGCGTCGCCGTTCTGGCACAGAATTGCATCACCATCGAGGTCATCGATGAGCTCACCGGTGAAACGATGTACCCTCCGGAAGAAGGCGTTTGATTCAATGACAACCGCATGGCGCATCTCCACGATCCGCTTGAGCATCTCCTGTTCGTAGGTTCGCGCATAGTCACCCTCTTGAACACGGAGCGCCTCAACGCAGTAGTTGCCGGTACGGCGTGAAAGCTGCGTGAACTGATGATAAAAGCCGTCTCGCTCAACGGAGTACTCGACGTCGAGTTTCAGTTTGCGTTCGCTGAACAGCCCGATAAACTCGTCCTCAAAGTACCGAAAGTAGAGTAGCAGCGCCTGAATCTCACGAACCTGCGTCGCGTGCTGTTTCAGCAGCGCCGGAAATCGTTTTTCGAGACCCACCAGTATGGGGAAACTTTCACGGTCCTCTACGGTGCTTCGCTGGGTCCCGGTTTCGACAAATACGTTGTCGATCTGAATCCGCTCGTGTTCGAGTTTGGTCAACTCGTCGACGATCGACTTTTGAGAAAACGCATCGCGGCTTGCGCGCAGGCGGCCCTGGAGGTCGCTGATTCGTCTGCTTACCTTCCGGTAGCTGCTCTGAAGGTCTCCGGTGTAGTCTTGCATTGTTTCAACCTGACATTTCGGACCCGCTCCGAATTTTGCACGTTCGGAATTCAATCACGTGCCGTACTCAGCAATCATTCCCGGTATCAAGTATAAATAAAAACACGGTTCCTGCAACGGTTGCACCCTCCGACGGATCACCAACCTGACGATCAGTAGACGGACTTCAGCCCCGCATTGTACAGCAGACCGATGGCACGAAACATCGAAAACGCCGACACAATGACCGTGATCCCGCTCTGCTCGGCCAGTCGAACGATATCTTCCGTAATGCGCTTGTTCCGCACGAAGAGAATCACGTGGATATCCGACATCATGGCGGTCCGCACCGCCTGAGCGCTTGCGAGTCCCGTGATGAGAATGCCGTCGTCCTGCGTTACGGTCAGCACGTCACTCATGAGGTCCGACGCGAACGCGTACCGGAGAACGGTCTGCTGGTTGGCATCGCCACAGAGCAGCTTCCCTTCTACGATGTTCATGATTTCCTGTATCGTCATAGTCCCTCTTGGCTGAGTAATGCTGTGAGCATTCTATACCAGCCTCCCTGCCAAGGTACAGCCCCGGTCTTTCTCCCCGGGGCCAACGACTCGCACTACCCGCGATCGGTACTGCGATTTTCTGGATTTTTCGGTCGACTAATGATTGAAGAACCACGTATATGGTGGTATGGTGAACAAATCGACATCATATCTGGGGGTTCCAACCAATGAAAATTTCGCGCCGTTTTACCGATAGCAAGTCCGGTCCATATAAGGGAATAACCTGGGACACCCGCGTTTCCGAAATCCGTAATCCCGACGGCTCGGTGATCTTCCGAAAGGAAGGCGTTGTGGTACCCGCAAACTGGTCTCAGATTGCTACCGATATCTTGGCGCAGAAGTATTTTCGAAAGTCCGGAGTCCCATCCAATAACGGTCACGGCGATCAGGAGTACGACGCACGGCAAGTCTTCCACCGGCTGGCCCACACGTGGACTCTCTGGGGCGAACGTGCCGGTTACTTCGACACCAAAGAAGACGCTCGCGCGTTTTACGACGAAATGGGTTATATGCTCGCCTCCCAGATGGGGGCGCCCAACTCACCGCAGTGGTTCAACACGGGCCTGCACGCGGTCTACGGGATCGAAGGCCCCCCGCAGGGTCACTTCTACGTTGATCCCGAAACCGGCGAAGTCAAACCGTCGGCGAGTGCCTACGAACGTCCCCAGCCGCACGCCTGTTTTATCATGGACGTGAAGGACGACCTGGTGAACGAGGGCGGCATCATGGACCTGGTGACCCGCGAGGCACGGCTGTTCAAGTACGGCTCGGGTACCGGATCGAACTTCTCGCGCATCCGCGGTGAAAACGAGTCGCTCTCCGGGGGCGGGGTCTCTTCGGGCCTGCTCTCGTTTCTGAAGATCGCCGACCGGTCCGCGGCGGCGATCAAGAGCGGGGGTACGACGCGCCGAGCCGCGAAGATGGTTACCCTCGACGCCGACCACCCCGACATCGAACGCTACATCCAATGGAAGGCCGGTGAAGAGTATAAGGTTGCCACGATGGTTGCCGGCAGCCGCATCATCGCCCGTCATGTACGCCGCGTCCTCGAGGCGGTGCGGCAGGTCGCCGGCGTGGAGCCCGATCTCGACCAATTGAGTGTTGCCTGTGATCCCGATCGGAACGCCGCTCTGCGGGATGCGGTCCTTGCCGCCCTGGAGAACGAGGTACCAACCGGCTTTCTGCATCAGATTCTCCAGCGTGCCCGCGAGGGCGAGCTTGACCCGATGCTCACCGAGTTCACTACCGAGTGGGACTCCGAGGCCTATATTACCGTCAGCGGACAGTCCTCCAACAATTCGGTGCGAATTGCCAACGAGTTCATGCAGGCGGTATTGGACGACGGCGAATGGAACCTGATCGGGCGGATCGACGGTTCGGTACGAAAGACGGTGAAAGCACGCGAGTTGTGGCGAAGCATGGCGCGTACCTCGTGGCAGTGCGCCGATCCGGGCCTGCAGTTCCACACCACAATCAACGAGTGGCACACCTGCCCGGTGGACGGTGACATTCGCGCGTCGAATCCGTGCAGTGAGTACATGTTCCTTGACGATACCGCGTGCAACCTCGCTTCGCTGAACCTCCTCACCTTCTATGACACCGAGAAAGCCGTATTTGACGTCGAGACCTACCTCCACGCGATCCGCCTCTGGACGCTGGTGCTGGAGATCAGCGTGGTCATGGCGCAGTTTCCCAGCCGTGAGGTCGCCCGCAAGAGCTACGATTTTCGCACCCTGGGCCTTGGATACGCCAACCTTGGCACCCTGCTCATGGTCATGGGCCTGCCCTACGACAGCCGTGAGGGAAGATCCGTGGCCGGCGCGCTGACCGCCATCCTGACCGGCGAAGCGTACGCCACCAGCGCCCTCATGGCCGCGGATACCGGCCCCTTCCCCCGCTACGAGGCAAACCGCGAGCATATGCTGCGGGTCATCCGGAACCATCGACGAGCCGCCTACAACGCGCCTGAGTCCGAGTACGAAGGACTCGCCATCGTGCCGGTGAGTCTCGACGAAGCGTCGTGCCCGCCGGACTTGCTCGCCACCGCGCGTGCGTGTTGGGACAACGCGTTGGAACTTGGAGAGCGGTACGGCTACCGCAACGCGCAGGCAACGGCCATTGCACCCACCGGAACCATCGGTCTGGTTATGGACTGCGACACAACCGGCGTTGAGCCGGATTTTGCCCTGGTGAAATTCAAGAAACTCGCCGGCGGTGGCTACTTCAAGATCATCAACCGCTCGATTCCGCCCGCGCTGAAGAAGCTGGGTTACCGAAAACCGCAGATTGACCAGATCATCGCCTACTGCCTCGGCCACGCATCCTTGAAGAACGCACCCCACATTAACGCGGAATCACTCGCGGCAAAGGGGCTTTCCGCTCAGACTATCGACCTGATCGAAAACTCCCTCAAGAACT
>SLTF01000028.1 GCA_007130025.1 Spirochaetales bacterium
ATGACCCAAGCGATCCGGGTATATCGTCGAGCACGGCCCATCCGGTGCAAAGGGTGAACTGGTATCATGCGATCGCCTTCGCGAACAAGCTGAGTCTGAACGAAGGCTTGACTCCGGTCTACAGCGTCACCGGGGTGGACTTCGGCACGCTGGCGTTCGGGGACATCCCCACCGGTTCCAACGCCGACTGGAACGGCGCGACCGCCAACTGGGACGCCAATGGGTATCGGTTGCCGACCGAGGCAGAATGGATGTGGGCAGCGATGGGCGCCCCGGCCGACGGCCGCGACGGCGGGGTCAGCATCACAGGCTACCAGAAAGCGTTCTCCGGCAGCACCGGCAGTAACGACGTCAACGACTTCGCCGTCTACTTCCTGAACTCCGGCCCCGGCGATGCCGCGGAGAACCCGCGAACAGCCCGTGCCGTGGGGAGCAAGCAGCCGAATGAACTCGGACTCTACGACATGGCCGGGAACGTCAACGAATGGGTGTGGGAATGGGCCGAACTGGACGGCGGCGCCCTGGTTCCGCTGAGCGGGGAGCTCACCGATCCGCGTGGGCCGGCTTCGGGCACGTTCCGGTTCACTCGCGGCGGCAGCTATAACGCCGCCGCTCACCTGCTTGAAGTGGCCGAACGGGAGCTCTATGACGATCCGCACCAGCAGCGCACAACCGTGGGGTTGCGGCTGGTCAGACTCTGAGGTGTCGGTTGCCCTGATCGTCCGGGGTTGGGCGTCGACTGAGTCAATCCTGACGTGCGTTGGTGTCCGACGCGCTTCAGTGCACGGTGGTGGAGCACCAACGCGCTCCAACGATCACGGAGACATCAGGTCAGTTCGTCCTCGCAGGTCCAACTTGAAGTAGATGCTGCTGATGCAATTTCTGACGGTCTGTTCGGCGAGGTGCAACGTTTCGGCAATTTCTTGGTTGGAGTGACCTGCCGCAAGCATGGTCAGGACCGCTTGTTCTCGTTGACTCAGCTGGGAGAGGTCGAAGCGGCGTTCCAGTTGTGTTTGTTCGTCGTGGCGTGCTCTGTTGAGTAATCGTGCTGCCACCGAGGGGTCGATTGACACGAAACCGTCGTAGGCAGCTCGGATCGCCGAGGTCAGGCGATCGGGCCGCGCGCCTTTGAGCAGGTATCCGATTGCGCCGGTGCCGAGTGACTGGTGGACGTACGCTTCCTCATCGAAGGTGGTGAGCATGACAATCCGGATGGTGGGCAATTTCTTGTTGATCGCATCGGCCGCGGCGAGTCCGTCCAAATTCGGAATGCCGATATCCATTAACGTGACATCCGGGGTGGTCCGGTGCGCGAGGCTGATCGCCGTTCACGTCCAGGGCGAATCCGGCAGGCTGATTCACGGCTTCCCGGAGCCGGGAATGCGGTAAGCGTCCGCGCGTCTGGAGTGGTGGTTCACAGATAACCTCGGTATTCGCGCGAGCGCTTCGACGTTCGCTTCATGGCTGGCGGATAACGCAACTTCACGGTATCGTGGTGTTGTGACTGTGCCACGGGTTCTTGAAGCGCTTCGTGCTGTGGGTGACCATACTCGTGCCCGAACGCCTGCGGAAGCGAAAGCGACACTGATTCTGCGCCTCGGAATCTCAGCCGTTGGTCACGTGGCCAGCTGGCTGGCGGTTACGTCGGCGTGGCGATACGGAGGTCTGCCGGATCGCTGGTATGTACAGTCGTCAGTGATGCTGATCGTTGTATTCGTCATGGCGGCTGCGATGCTGTTCGTTCGACACGCAACAATTAACTTCGTGCTGATTACCGTGCGTGTCGCCATTACCGCTCTCCTTGGGTTACCTGTCTTTATGAGGACGAACGTCCAGATCCCTCTGGTTGCATCGCTCGCGGTGGATATTGGAGCCACGCTCCCGGTTCCGCTGGCGCTCGTCGCTTCAGGTGTGGGATTCGTCCTGGTCCGGTTGACTCACGGTGAGTTCACCGCTTGGGGGAAGGTAGTACCGGCGAGTAACGACGAGTCAGTCGCTCTATTGTCGTTTGTTGCCGGACTCACGTTGTTGGTCGGGGTGCTTGTTCGGTGGCAGGAAAAGTCTTCTATCCAGCGAATCAACTCTCTGGCGACCGAGGCAAAAACGACGGCGGAACTCTCAAAGGTCAACCTGAGACTGCAGGAGTACACCGCCGAGGTAGAACGCCTCGGCATCATGAGCGAACGCAAGCGTCTGTCGCGAGAGCTTCACGATTCCGTAGGTTACGTTCTGATGAATCACATAACCTTGATGGAGGTAGCCACCCGGTTGGCCTTCCAGCTCGATACACGACGCATGAGCCCCAAGGAACAGGCCGCGATCGGTGAGCTGACCGACGTGTTGCATCAGTCGCTGTTCCAGGCGAAGGATGGCCTCGGAGAAGTTCGGTCCACTTTGCATTCGTTGCGCGATGACGGACAGTTCTCCCGAATCACCGGCATCACCGGTGTTCGTAAACTGATCGGGGCATTTCGCAATACGCCGGTCGAGGTTTCGCTGCAGCTGAGCAACGTTCATACCCACCGGTTCTCCGACGAAGTGGACTACATTCTGTATCGAAGCGTACAGGAAGGAATCACCAACGCGCTTCGTCATGGAAATGCGACCAGGATCGAAATTCTCATCTGGCAGGGAGACCAGCAGATTGCGGTGAGCATCATCGACAACGGAGCGGGAGCGAAAGAGGTGATCAAAGGCATCGGTTTGACGGGGATTTCGGAGCGTCTCGACAAGATTGGCGGAGAGTTGAGTGCGCAGAGTTCAATACTGGGATTTGAATTGCGAGTGAGGATTCCATGGTCAACACAGAAGACGATAACCGAGTGATTTCTGTGGTCATCGCTGATGACCAGGTGCTGTTCTCGCAGGGGCTTCGCCGAATCATCGAAATCAGCGCGCCCGACATCCGGGTCGTAGGAATCGTTGCCGACGGGCGAGAGGTGCTTCCCGAGGTGATTCGCACCGCACCGGACGTGGTATTGATGGATGTCCGGATGCCGGGCATCGACGGGGTGGAAGCGACGCGGCAGTTGCACGAAGCGCATCCGCTGATCCGGATCATCATGCTTACCACCTTTGATAACGACGAATACGTGAAACAGGCGGTTGAGTACGGTGCCGCGGGGTATCTATTGAAGGACATCCCACCGGAAGAGCTGTTCGATGCAATCCGGGCGGTTCATTCCCATGCGATTATCCTGTCTCCGGCGGTCGCACGCCGATTGTCGGGTTCATTGACGAAACAGCTACCCGATTCGGACGCATCATCCAGAACGGAAGGCGTCACGACGGCGCTGACCGATCGCGAGGCAGAGGTGCTCGAGCTCGTCATGCAGGAGTTTGACAATCGGTCGATTGCCGAAAGGATGAACCTGTCGGAGCGTACGGTGAGGAACTACGTCTCATCGATTTACTCGAAGTTGCACGTCGGCAACCGATTCGAACTGTTACGGACCCTTCGTTCTCCCAAACGCTAGGACAATTGTCACCAACGGAATCCACGTGACTCGGTACTTCTGTCTCTTGCGCGGGGCGGTGAGCGGGCTTAGAGTACCGAAGCATCCCGCAAAGGGGTGCAAACGTGTTCAAGGAGGACAACATGAACAGTAGAAAATCCGCATCGGTTTTATCCGTGCTCCTGGTTTTGATCTTCGTGACGCTTTTCGCGCACGCGGCGTTCGCGGCGGGTACCCCGGAGACCGCGGCCAGGACTCGCTCGATCACCTACCTCACCCACCCGGTGTTGTTCGCCGCGATGGGTGGTGAAGCGGCCATCAGCGCCTTTACCGCCCGAACCGGTATCGAGGTTGAGGTTATCACGATGCCGATACCGCAGATCCGGGAAAAGATCATGGCCGAGTTCATCGCGGGTACCAGCACGTTCGACGTCATCAACATGAACGACGCGATCTTCAATACCGACGTCACACCGAACCTGGAGCCCCTCGATCGGTATCTGGCGAGCAGTCCGCCGGTAGATTACTCGGACGTGATTCCCGGCGTGGTAGACATGTTCCGCGTAGGTGATTCGCTCTACGCGATGCCAAACCGCGTCGGCACCGGTGTGGTCTACTACCGAACGGATCTGTTCGAAGAGTACGGAATCGCGATACCACGCACCCACGCGGAACTCCTCGAGGCCGCTCGCCGGCTGACGCTGGATCTGGACGGCGATGGCGTGACCGACATCTACGGCATGGGAATCAAGGCGGGCGACACGCAGACACTTGGAAGCGACTTCATCCGGTATTTCTTCAGCTTTGGTGGCGACCTGATGAACGACGACCTTACCGAGATTCGCTTCAATCGCGATGCGGGTGTCCAGACGCTCGATCTGTACCGGACGCTGGTTCGCGAAGGGCTCGTTGATCAGGAGTACACGACCTGGCTCGCGGACGACCTGGTTGTCGCACAGCAGCAGGGGCGGGTGGCGATGGCGCTCCATTTCTCTCCCAGTTATGGGAGACTCAACAATCCCGATGTGTCCACGATCGCAGGAAACGTCTCCGCCTTTCCCGTTCCCACCGCACCGGGAGTCCCGATTGGACGGACCTGGAGCTCAGCGTGGGGCCTTGCCCTCAACCGCAACAGCCGCAATAAAGACGCCGGTTGGGAGCTGATTCGCGAGTTCCTGAGTCCGGAGACGCAGCTTCGGTCGGGACTTGAGTTCAACAATGGGCCGGTTCGCGCATCCGTCTACCAGAACCCCCGGTTCATCAACTTCCTGAGTGAGGATGTTGCCGGCGCGTGGCTCAAAGGTCTTGAGAATGGCGTCGGTTTGCCTCCCCACCCGCAGTGGGCCGAGATGGAGGACGCCTTGTCGCGGGCGGTATTCCAGGTTGTCGGCGGCAGCGCGTCTGCTCGCGATGCGCTGAATCGCGCCGCCCAGGAAGTCGAGCGAATCCTGCGCTGATCGAACTCGAAAGCGAAGGGGGCTCAATGCGGATTGAGCCCCCTGGCGAAATCACTGAGACAAAATTAATCAGGCGTGAGAAGGAAGACGTGAACGATGAGTGGAACCGAGTATGATTACGATGTGATCGTTGTGGGGGGGGGTACGGCAGGCTGGGTCGCGGCGCTCACGGCGGCGCGTTCCGGCAGCAAGGTTCTGCTGGTTGAACGCAAGGGGTACCCAGGCGGGGTACTCGCAACGGGGCTTCCGATTCACGGTTTTTTTGATTCCAGTCAGCACAAGGTGGTGAGCGGTTATGCCGACGAACTGATCCAGGTGCTCCAGACGAAGGGCGAATCGCTGGGTCACCATCTGACCGACCTGTGGTTCGGCGGATTTGCGTGCTACAACCCGGCTGCTCTTCCGCACACCGTGATGGAACTGCTCATGGCCGCAGGGGTTCACATGCTCTTTTTCGCGCAAGTCACCGGCGTGCTCCACAGAGACTCCCGCGTTGACGGAGTAGTGGTTCAGGAGAAGTCGCGTCGTACCGTGTACTCTGCGCCGGTGATCGTCGACGCAAGCGGTGACGCAATCGTTCCGTTTCTCGCCGGGGCCCCCATGCAGATGTCGGACGTGCGCCAGCCGCCGACACTGGTGATTCGGCTTCAGGGTGTGGACATTCCTCGTTTGCGAGCCCATCTCAAGGATACTCCCGGCGCATACGTAGACTGGCGGATGAATCCTGGAAAGAAAATCACCAACGAGTTTCTGGATTACACGCAGTTCTTCTATCTGCATCCGGAGCTCGTCGAACAGATTGTTTCCCGCGGACCGTTTAACCCGATCATCAATCGATTCATGTTCACGGTGACGCCCGATGGAACCGGTGTGGTGATCAATATGCTTCGAGCGCGCCACGTCGACGGCCGGGACTCCAAAGAGCTGACCAATGCATCGGTACAGCTGAACTACAACATTGAACCGCTCGTGCGTGGGTTTCGCGAGCTCCTGCCGGGCTTCGAGAACTGTTTCCTCTGTGGCGGCGAAATGGAGATTCAACTCCGTGAAACGATGAGAATCACCGGTCGGTATATGATGACCCTCGAGGACGTCATGGAGCAGCGTGCGTTCGATGACTCAATCGCTCTTGGAGGGTATTTCATCGATATCCACAGCCCGGAAGACAACGCGGGGGACTGGCGCCGGACCGAAGGCCATTATGGGATTCCCTATCGAAGTCTTCTTCCGGTTGACGTGCACGGAGTGGTCTGTGCGGGCCGTTGCATTTCGGGAACGAAGGAGGCAGCAGCCTCGTATCGCGTCATGGCAACCTGTATGGCGATGGGACAGGCCGCGGGCAACGCCGCGCATCTCAGCGCGGCGCGTGGCGTTCTGCCCCACGAGATTCCGTCAGGCGATATTCAGGCGTTGCTCCGCGAGCAGAATGCACTCTTTGAAGTATCC
>SLTF01000354.1 GCA_007130025.1 Spirochaetales bacterium
CGCTGTTTCTGCGCGAGTCGGTTGGACGGCGCGCCGCGGTCTGGATGCTGGCGGCCATGGCCGGGAGCGCGGGGCTTGCCCTGACCGGTACCGGGTTTGGCGAGACGGCCGTAGAAGGAAACCTCCTCGCCTTCGCCGGGGCGCTCTTCGTGTCGGTCTATTTTCTCATCGGCCGCAGGCTCCGCCGCGAGGTCTCCGTAATTCACTACACCTTCGGGGTCTATCTGGTGACGGCAATCATCCTTCTGGTGTACGGCCTCTTCACCGGGGTCGACCTCGGTCCCTACGCCCCGCGCGAGTACATGATCTTCACGGCGATGGCGCTGTTCCCCACCTTGCTCGGGCACAGTCTCTTCAACTGGGCCCTGAAGTACCTGCGCACCTCGCTCGTCTCCACGGCCATCCTGGGAGAGCCGGTCTTTGCCACCCTGCTGGCGATGCTGCTGTTCGCCGAGTTTCCCTCACCGATGGTGCTCTTCTTCGGGGCGGTAGTGTTGTACTCGGTCTTCCGATTCTCCCGAGCGGACCGCCCCGTTCACCCCGTCCCGCCGCCCGCCGCCGGCTGAGGCAAAGCCCGGCGCGCAACTCGGCGTCGCTTTGCACCGGGTGCGACTTTCGGTGTATCATGCAGCCTCGCCATGGCAGACTACCTCGACGGGCTAAACGACAAACAGCGCGAAGCCGTGCTCCACACCGGGTCACCGCTGCTCATCCTTGCGGGGGCGGGATCAGGAAAGACCCGCGTCATCACCGTCAAGATCGCCCATCTCATTGAAGCGCTCGGCGTATCGCCGTACTCCATCCTCGCGGTGACCTTCACCAACCGGGCCGCCGCGGAGATGCGCCATCGCGCCGCATCCATGGCCCCCGCAGCCGCCGACGTCATGATTCGCACCTTCCACTCGTTTGGCGCGTGGGTGCTCCGACGTCACGCGGCCCTGCTCGGCATGCCGGCGGGCTTCACCATCTACGACGACGACGACTCAATCACTCTGCTGCGCGCCATCTTCCCGTCGGAGACGCGCAGCACCCTCACTCCCATCGCCCGCCGGATTTCCCGCGCCAAGGACTTTGACCTTACGCCGGATGATGATCTCGGTGACTTCAGTGATGACCCGGAGTTTGCCCGCTACTTTCGCGCCTACGAGGAGCGACTGCGCGAAATAGGCAACGCGGACTTTGGCGATCTGATCCGCCGGCCGGTGGAACTGCTTCGCACCCACCCCGACGTGGCCGAGCGCATGCGCGACCGCTTTCGCGTCATTCTGGTGGACGAGTATCAGGACTCAAACGTCGCGCAGTTTTCGCTGCTTCGCGAACTGTGCGGCCCCGCCACCTATCTCTGCGTGGTGGGGGACGACGACCAGTCCATCTATCGCTTCCGCGGGGCAGAGGTCAGGAACATCCTCACCTTTGGTGACAGCTTCCCGGGCACCCAGCTGGTGCGCCTCGAGCAGAACTACCGCTCCACGGCGGCCATCCTGCGCGTTGCCTCCGAGGTGGTCTCGCACAACCAGGGGCGGCTTGGCAAAACGCTCTGGACCGACCGCGCGGGCGGCCCCAAACCGGTGCTCGCCTACCTCTACGACGAAGACGACGAGGTGCGCTACTGCATGGGGGTGTTGACCGGCGAGCAGGCCGAGGAGGGCGAATCCTCCATCTCCCTCGCCGATACCGCCATTCTCTACCGCACCAACGCGCAGTCGCGCATCTTCGAGACCGCCTTCCTGCGCGCCAACATCCCCTATCGGATCGTGGGCACGGTGCGCTTCTACGAGCGCGAGGAGATCAAGGACGCGGTTGCCTATCTGAAGTTTCTGGCCAACCCGCGCGACGAGGTGAGCGTGCGGCGCGTGATCAACAAGCCGTCGCGGGGTCTGGGCGAGGTTACCGTTGGCAAGATCATGGACTACCTGCCCGAGACCGAGGGTGATGTTCTCGCCGCCTGTCGCATCGCGGTTGGCGGGCTTTCGGCCCGCGCGTCCACGGCGCTCAAGAGTTTCGTGTCAATTGTGGACTCCATCCAGCAGAGCTTTGGTACCCGCACCCTGGCCGAGTTTGTCACGGCGGTGATTTCCCGCACCGGCCTGGCCGATTACCACCAGGAGCAGGACCCGGTGGCCGGTTCGCAACGGGTGCAGAACCTGGAAGAGCTGGTCAACGCCGCCTCGCTCTATCCGCCCACCACCGAGGGGCTGGTGGAGTTTCTCGAGGGCATCGAGCTCGACAGCTCACGGCGCAGCGACGATGACGAGCAGCCCGGCGTCACCCTCATTACCATGCATAACACCAAGGGCCTCGAGTTCCGCCGCGTGATCATCACGGGGCTGGAGGAAGGGCTCTTCCCGCGCGGGAGCGACGAGTTGCCCGACGACCTCGAGGAAGAGCGCCGTCTCTTCTACGTGGCGCTCACGCGCGCCCGCCGTTCGCTGCACATCACCACCTGCCGGACCCGCCGGGTGAACGGCCGGATCCTGGATCTCTATCCGTCGCGCTTTGTGCGCGAGATTCCGCAGGACGCGGTCGAGATTCGTGGTGCCGCGGCCGCCGGTGCCGGCGGATTCGGCGGTGGCTTCGGCTCCGCGGCGGCCCCGCCGGCCGATGAGTTTTCCCCCGGAACCGCGGTCTACCACGACGACTACGGCTCCGGCGTGGTGGTCAAGCGCTGGATGACCGGCGCCAACCCGGTGGTACTGGTGCAGTTTGAGACTGGCCGCACCGCGCAGTTCCTGCCCAGGTACGCGCCGCTCGAGCGCATCAGCGGAGACTATTCATGACCGAACCCGGTTCTGCAGCTCTGGAAGGCCTCATTCCGCCCATCCGCCGCGCGCGCGACTACTACCTCTACCCGCACGCCGGGGGGCGCATCATCGACCTCTACCGGATGGGCGGAACCGCCCTGCTGGGCTACCGTCCCCCCGGAATCGTGCTGGCGCAGAAGCAGCGTCTCTCGGAGGGTCTTTCCGCCGCTCTTCCGTCCCCATTCGCCGAGCGCCTGCGCGCCCAGCTTCGAAAGCGCTTCCCCGATCACCCCCACGTGCGGCTCTTTCCTACGCGGGCGCAGGCGCTCCAGTTCCTCGCGGCGCTGGGCTACGCCGACCTTCGCGATCCGGCACTGGCCGACGCCCCGGACACCCCCGACACCGCCAACACTTCCGGCGCCGCGGTGCTGTGGCGCCCGTTTCTGCCCCTGCTCCCCGGCGCCGCGGTGGTGCTGCCCCTGCTCCCCGACCCGAGCGCCTTCGCCCCCCAGGCGCTCTGCTTCGCCGACGCCCCGGGGAGCACCGCTCCCGCGGGCCTTACGTCCCGGGGCGCCGCGCACACCAGCGCGGGTATCAGCGCCGCGGCACTCGCGGGTTCGGTACGGGCGTGCGGGCTGGTGGACCGCGGTGTGCGCGAGCGCGAAGAGGAGCTGCACCGCCCGCCGGTCTCGCGACGGGCAAAGCCACCGCAGCGGCCGCACCGGATCGTCGCTGAGCGCGCCTTCGACGAGCAGCTCGCGGGTGATCCTGACTGCGTCTGGCAGCGGCGGGGGCCCTACCTCGCGTGCCGGCCGGACCTGCGGGAATCGGCAGCCTACGAGCGGCTCGTGCGCCGCTGCCTGGATCACGGAATCCTCATCGCGCCGGACGCATCCGAACCCACCATCCTCCCGCTTACCATGACGCCGGGGGAGTTCACGGCGCTCGCCAAATGCGCTACCATGGGCACGGAGGCAACGTTGTGAGAGGAGAGGTCACATCGTGAGTTCGGACGTGCTCATTCTGCTGGGAAGCCGCCTGCTGGTGTCCGGCGTGGCAACATTTCTGGCCATCATTCTCTGGTCGATGACGCGGGACACCGCATGGATGTTCATCGTGATCGGAACGGTGGTGGGTTACGGCGAGGTGGTGCTCTCGACCCTGGAATCGCTTGGCATCGTACGAATTGACGCGGTGATGATCGCGGGAGTGTCGCTCTTTCGGGTGCTGTTTGCCGTGCTTCCCATGCTCTTTTTCATCGTTGCCTTTGCCGTGCTGATCGCGCGCAAGCGAATCCGGTAGGTTCTGCGGCTGGATCGGCCCTGAACGGGCGGCGAGGGCGTTGACATTCGCGGCAGAAACGCTATATTTGCAGACATACCGAGCACCCGTTTCGTGGAGGATGATACATGGTTGCGCTGATCGTTGGACTGGTTTTTGTACTCTTTGCCGTATACTCGGTGCTCCCGGTGGAATGGTCGCTGCAGTGGGGAGCCTACGTTCTGGACTTCCTCAAGGGCGGGGTTCCCATCATTGCGCTCTTCATTGGCCTCATCGCCATCCTGATCGGCATTGCCGACATCAAAGACCGGATTGAAGCCAGGAAAGAAGAAGCAGAAGAAGCAGCTGAGAAGGCCGCCGAGAAGAAAGAGTCCTGATCATCTCCCGTTGACTTTTTTTTCACAGCATGGCACACTACGCCTCCACCTCCCATACCAGGTGAGCATACACAGGATTGAGCAATGAAGACGTTATACGCAGACGAGAAAAAGATCGAACGCAAGTGGTACATCGTTGACGCCGAGGGCGTAACGCTGGGCCGCCTCGCAACCCGAGTGGCCACCATCCTTCGCGGCAAGCACAAGCCCATCTTCACTCCGTTCCAGGAGCTGGGAGACTACGTGATTGTCATCAACGCGGCGAAGTTCAATGTCACCGGCAAGAAGATGACGGACAAGATGTACTATCGGCACACCGGATATCCTGGTGGGTTGCGCACGGCAAACCTGGCCAAGATGCTCGAGAGCAAGCCGGAGTTCCCGGTAGAGCACGCAATCCGGGGAATGCTGCCCAAGAATCGCATGGGCCGGAAACTGTTCAACAACCTCAAGGTGTACGCCGGTTCCGACCACCCGCACGCCGCGCAACAGCCCGAGCCGTTGACGATAGAGTAGGAGAGAGAAATATGGCGGTAAATCAAGTCATCGGTACGGGACGGCGCAAGACCTCCGTCGCGCGCGTCTATCTTCGCCCGGGAACGGGTGTCATCACCATTAACGGTCGCGATGCGGCCGACTACTTCGAGACCAAGACCCACCTCTACGTGGTCAAACAGCCGCTCGCGGTAACGGACTCGGAGACCAAGTTCGATATTCTGATATCCGTGGCCGGAGGCGGCAAGAGCGGCCAGGCCGGTGCGGTTCGCCACGGCATCGCGCGGGCGCTGGTAAAAGAAGACGAGACCAATCTGCGTTCGCTGCGGGCAAGCGGGTTCTTGACCCGGGATCCCCGCATGGTTGAGCGCAAGAAGTACGGTCAGCCCGGCGCGCGGAAGAAGTTCCAGTTCTCCAAACGCTGATCAGACCAACGATACGAGGCCAGATGTGACGGTTACCGTCACCTCAAGAGAAACGGGATCCCCCGCCGGTGTGGTAGATATCACGCTGTCGGACGGCTCCCGTTTTTTTGTGCTTGCACCACTGCTCGAACATACGACGATGGAGATTGGCGATACCGTCGAGCTGGATGAAGTGCGTGCGATCTGGCTGAAGTCGGAGCGCCGGCGCGTCCGAGCCAAGCTGCTGGACCTGCTGTCCCGGCGCGAGTACACGCGGCGCGAGCTGCTGCAGCGGTTGCAACAGAAAGGTTTCGACGGCGATATCGCGGGCGTGGTAGTCGACGAGCTGGCGGCAGAGGGTCTGCAGGATGACGGACGGTTTGCCGCAGCGTGGATTCACTCACGGCTTCGCCGCCACCCGGAAGGGCGGGGCAACCTGTTGTTCGGTCTGAAGGCGCGCGGTGTCTCCGGCGAGGTTGCGGCCGAAGCGCTCACCGACCTCGATCGCGAGGAACCCGACTGGGAAGAGCAGGCACTGCGGGCTGCCTTTGAGCGAGCGTCTCGCCGCACCGATGACCCAGAGCGAATTACCAGAACATTACAACGAAATGGATTTGTCTTTTCTCAGATTCTGCGATATACCTTGGCGAAAGGCACTTGATTAGATATATTTTCAGCATTCAGGCTTTAAAATATCTCGTCAAGATTTTGCTTGACATTGTGGATATAATTCAGATATGCTGTAATGAGTAGACTGCAGCGGCAAGGATGGAGATCATGGCAAAGACAGACAAGAAAATTCGAATTTTTTCGGCACTGGAAGTCGCCAATATTTGTGGAGTGGTCAATCAGACCGCCATCAACTGGATCAAGAACGGATACCTCAAGGCGTTCACCACGCCCGGCGGACAGTACCGCGTCTATTCGGAAGACCTCGTGGAGTTCCTGCATTCGCGCGGGATGCGCATGCCCGAAGAGCTGCAGCGCCTGCTCGCGGAGCAGATGACCATTACCACCGC
>SLTF01000217.1 GCA_007130025.1 Spirochaetales bacterium
ATTGAGTACGTAGTGGTTGGTACTGTGGCGGGCGACCTGGCAGCCGAGGGAGCCGCGGGCGATCCGACCGCGAGCGAGGACGTTCTCGCGGTTCGCGTTGACGTATATACGGTGGACAGCTGGAACATCATTGCGGTGCCGTTTCTTCGGTATACTTCGGACGACGGGCTTACCTTGAGCATTCGCGCGAGAGATTACAATTTTCTGGGGACCCTGGAGCGGGTTGCGGGAGACGTGGACTGGGACTCCGAGTGGCCCGACGGTGGTTTGTTTGAGACCGACCGGGTGGATTTTGCGCTTCGGGGGGCGGTGCCCTTTGAGTGGCAGGGCTACGACTGGCGCTGGGACACGAGTCTGTCGGCGGCGTTCATCGACGGGGCGAGTAACCGGTACGCGTGGCGGAACCGGTTTGGGATCACCTTTCCGTGGCTGTTTGGACTCGACTGGTCCTCATCGATTCTTCAAGATCTGGAGGTTCGCGATGTTGAAGACCCGGATCCGGTCTGGTTTTCTACGGGAGTTCGCCTGACGGTGGACGTGCCTACACCGTGGTGGGTGCCCGGATTGGGGGCGGTGCGATATGTTCCGGCAGCAGAGGTGCGCCAGCCGTACAGCCCGGACCGCCTGAGCGACGGGCGCCGCGGGGCGACGGCAACCTTTGATCAGCGGCTGAGCGCAGGGCGGATCAACTGGACCGACAACTTCCGCTTTGGGACCCGGGCAGAACTGATTAACACCAATGCGGTAAACCTCTACCGGGCCTTTATAGACGATTTCAATTTACCTACCGGACAGAGCGTGATCGAGGGGCAGGTTCTGAGTTTCGGCGCGTTTCTGCAAGACGGGCCGGTGCCGATGGGAGTCTCCGCGCGGGCGGGCACCTTTGTACAGCTCTCGAGCTTTTCCGGCGGGCCGGCGGATATTTCGTCTCGGATTCGCGGGATTCGGCGCACGGGCGATGAGCTGCAGGGCGAGTTTGGTGGCTATGCTAACGTGGATTTCTATGGTCGCGCGTTCCGTTGGGAACGGTACGTTGAAGGTCACGTCGGACTGTTTCTTGACATTGGAGCGGCAAACACCTTTGAAGAAGGGATGACGCCGGATGACTTTGTTTTTGGGTCAGGGGTTGAAGTGATTCTCTTTCCGCTGTTCTCTCGGGCGGCGTATCTTCGAGCGTCGCTGGGCTTTGACCTGCGCGCGGCGATCGAGGACCGCGAGGGCGGATCGCGCCGGCGGGAAATATTCATCGGGATCGATCATCACTATTAGGCTGGTGCTCGCGGGGGCTATGCTCGCTGGGGGTTTGGTCGGTCAGCTGACCGGCTGATAGTGGCGAAGGTACCAGTCGACGAAGCGCTTGACGCCGACGGTGATGGGCGTGGAGGGGGCGTAGCCGGTGTCGCGCTGGAGGTCGGTGGTGTCGGCCCAGGTTGCGGGGACATCGCCGGGTTGCATGGGCATGTAGTTCTTGACGGCGGTGCGACCGAGGGCTGACTCGAGGGCCTCTATGTAGTCCATGAGCCCGGCGGGGTTGCCGTTGCCGATGTTGTAGACGCGGTAGGGGGCCGAGGAGGCCGCGGGGCTGGGCGCCTTGGGGTCCCACGCCGGGTCCGGCGCAGCCGGGCGGTCGAGGCAGCGGATGACGCCTTCGACGATGTCGTCCACGTAGGTGAAGTCCCGCTTCATGTTGCCGTTGTTGTAGACGTCGATTGGTTCGTTCCGCAAAATCCGCTGAGTAAACAAAAAAAGCGCCATGTCCGGCCTTCCCCACGGTCCGTAGACGGTAAAGAACCGCAGGCCGGTGGTGGGCAGGCCGAAGAGGTGGCTGTAGGTGTGCGCAAAGAGCTCGTTGGACTTCTTGGTGGCGGCGTAGATGGTGACCGGGTGCTCGACCGGGTGGGCGGTGTTGAAGGGCATCTGCTCGTTGAGGCCGTACACCGACGAGGTTGAGGCGTAGACGAGGTGGCCGACGCCGTTGTGGCGGCAGCCTTCGAGGATATTGAGAAAGCCCACGACGTTGCTCTGCACGTAGCTGCCGGGATTCATGAGGCTGTAGCGAACCCCGGCCTGGGCGGCGAGGTGGCAGACGCGGTCCGGACGCTCGTCGGCGAAGAAGTCCCGCATGGCCTCGGCGTCCGCGATGTCGAGCAGCCGGAAGCGGAGGTTGGCGCGTGTGCTTGAGGGGGTGGTTCCGGTGGGGGCCGTGCTCGGGGGCGCGGCGCCCATGGTTGGGGTGGCGCCGGGGGTTCCGGCGAAGGCGAAACCGAGTTCGGCGAGGCGGGCGTACTTGAGGCGCACGTCGTAGTAGTCGTTGAGGTTGTCGATGCCGATCACCTCGTCACCGCGCTCCGCGAGGCGCTGCGCGAGGTGGAAGCCGATGAATCCGGCGATGCCGGTGACGAGGATCTTCACGGGAGGGCCTCCTGGGCGATTTCCTTCCGTCGGTCCGCTTCGCGAGCGAAGGCGAGCATGGCGCTGCGCATGTCGTTGGCGCCGAGGTTGCGCAGGGCAAGGCGCAGGCCGAACTGGTCCTGGGCAAAGTCGATGCGGTTGAAGTAGCGAGCGTAGGTGTGCTCGCGGCCGTCGATGGTGACCGCCCGCAGGTACCAGGATCCGGCGACGCCGGAGAGCTGGCCGTCGAGTGATTCGGTCATCCGATAGTGCAGGATGAACTCATCGGCAGACGGCGGATATGGCTCGACTACCTGTAGATGGTAGTCGTAATCACTGCCAAAAAAGAGCACCCGAAACGAGAGGGTCAGCCGCTGGTGGTAGACCGATGGGCTGTCCGCGACGCGTTCGGCACGGCTGAAGGTGACGCGGGGAACGAAGTCGGGGTAGGCGTTGTAGTCGGTGACGACGTCGCGGAGTGCGGCGAGGGGCAACGCAAACACGGCGTGCAGGTCACCGATGGTGGCGGTGGTGGCCGGCGCCGGGGGCGAGGTGTCTACGGTGAAGCTCACCACCTGGGGACCCCGGGCGTGCAGCGCCTGAAGGTCCGTGCCGGGGGCGATGCTCAGCGCGGCCGCGGAGAATGGCGCCGGAAGCGGCGTGGACGGCGCGGAGCCTGGGGGCGCCGGGTCTGCGGGCGTTGGTGAGGGTGCGGCGGGCGTTGCGCCGGGAGTTGCGCCGGCGATGGAGGCTCCATTGAGGAGGGCCGATACCACGAGAACGAACACGATCACGGGTGGACGAAACAGAGACTTCATATTCTTTGGGCACAGTAGCACGGTGTGGCGGATGCGGGCAACGGCTTTGCGCGGGTCAGCTCCTGCCGGCGGACCGGTGGGTCAGTTGGTTCGGGTGGGTCAGTGGGCTCGGGTGAGGGCTTCGCGGTAGTAGGCGTCCATGACGGATTTCACGTCGCGCAGGCCGAAGTTTCGCAGGGCGAGGCGGAGGCCAACGATGGAGCGGCCGAAGGCGGCGAAGTTGGTGTATCGCACGTAGGTGTGGGGTCGGTCGTTGATGGAGAGCTCTTTGAGGTACCAGGTTCCCCCTGAGTCGGTGAGGGTCTCGGTTTCGGTGTCGAACATACGGAAGCGCAGACCGAACTCAACCGGCCCGTTGGTGTGGCGTTCGGGGTTGGTGCCGCGGTCGAGGACGATCTGGTGCTCGGTGTGAAAGGCGTAGTCGGCGCCGAAGCCGAGGAAGCGGAACGAAAGCTTGACGCGCTGCTGCCAGCGCGGTGGGTCCGCGGCAACCTGTTCGGCGGGGCTTTCGACTACACGGGGTACGAAGTCAGCGTGGCTGTCGAAGTCGAGAAGTACGGCACGGAATGCTTCAAGCGGGACAGGGTAGACGGCGTTGAGGTCGGACCAGGTGAGGGTGACGTACCCGTCTTCGTCCGGATCGCCCCGCTCGACGCCGAAGTCCAGTTCGGTTGGGGTCTCGAGGAGGTCGTTGAACTCAGTGTCCGGTGAGACCGCGAGGCGGCTGCCGTCGAAAAGGCTGTCGATCAGGGCGTTGGTGACGGCCTCGGGGCGATCCGCGGCCGCCGGGAGCTCTTCTGCCCCGGCAGGGGCCGGGGTGGCGAAGAGCAGTACGATGATTGCGGCGAGAGCGGTCACGCGCGGCTTCTGGGTCACGCCCTGCTGACCTCGTCCTTGAGCGCCTCTACTCGGTCGGTCTGCTCCCAGGAGAAGGAGTCGCGGCCAAAATGGCCGTAGGCGGCGGTCTCCTGGTAGATGGGGCGCTTGAGGTCGAGGGTCTTGATGATTCCGGCCGGGCGGAGATCGAAGGCCTTCTGTACGGCGGTTTCGATTTTGATTTCGGGTGCGACGGCGGTTCCGAAGGTTTCCACCATGACCGAGACCGGGAAGGGTACTCCGATGGCGTAGGCGAGCTGAACTTCGCACCGTTCCGCGAGACCGGCAGCGACGATGTTCTTGGCAACGTAGCGCGCCATGTAGGCGGCCGAACGGTCAACCTTGCTGGGATCCTTGCCGCTGAAGGCGCCCCCACCGTGGCGACCCATGCCGCCGTAGGTATCGACGATGATCTTCCGGCCGGTGAGTCCGCTGTCTCCGTGGGGTCCGCCAATCACAAACCGCCCGGTGGGGTTCACGTAGTACTTGGTGTTGTCGTCAAGCAGACCCGTTGGTTCGAGGATCGGTCGGATGATCTTTGCGACGATGGTGTCTTTGAGTTCATCATAACCGACGTTGTCGTCGTGCTGGTGGCTGATGACCACGGCGTCGATCCGCTTGGGCGTGTGCCCGTTGTACTCAATGGTGACCTGGCTCTTGGAATCGGGACGCAGCCAGGTGATGAGGCCGTTCTTGCGCAGCTTGGCGGCGTGCATGAGAAGCTGGTGCGAGTAGGTGATGGGGGCGGGCATGAGTTCAGGGGTTTCGGTACAGGCAAACCCGAACATCATCCCCTGGTCGCCGGCGCCCTGCTCGCCCTGGTAGAGTCCGGTCCCCGATACACCCTGGCTGATGTCCGGACTCTGGCTGTGGATGGCGTTCAGCACGCTCATGCTCTCGTAGTCGAGGCCATACTCGGGACGGTCGTAGCCGATCCGCTTGGCGACGCCGCGAGCGACGTCCTGCACGTCGACGTAGGTGTTGGTGGTGATTTCGCCGCCAACGAGTACCATTCCGGTGGTGGTGAAGGTCTCGCAGGCGACGCGGGATTCAGGGTCGGCGCGGAGACAGGCGTCGAGCACGGCGTCGGAAACCTGGTCGGCAAGCTTGTCGGGATGGCCTTCGCTGACTGATTCGGACGTAAAGAGATATGTGCGGGTATCCATGGATGGCACTCCTTATTTTCGGCTGCGTACGATGCGGTATTCACTATAGTGAACGAGGGGACCCGGCGCAAGGGCCGGGAGCCGGGAGCCGGGAGCCGGGAGCCGGGAGCCGGGAGCCGGGAGCCGGGAGCCGGGAGCCGGGAGCCGGGAAAGAGTGCATGAGTATCGGTTATCTGTCTAGGAGCCTGTCGGACTGACCTCTCTGGTGGATACCCCGCGGAGGACCTGCGTGGTACCTTCAACCCGGAAGGGCCGCCCGGGCGGGAGGGAATCGCGGAAAACGGTGTGCAGAATCGGTTACTATCGCCCGCCTCAGGTTCTCTGCAGGCTCCATAGCCGCCTTGCGTTGTAGGCCAGGCAGACAAGGTCCCATTCGATGCGCACGTTGTGGAGGCCGCGTAAGAGAAACTGGCGGAAACCCAGCGCGGCCTTGATGGTACCGAAAACCGGCTCGACGGTTTTCGCCCGATAGGCGTAGATCCGCCTTCCCTCGGCAGTGGCGAGCTTGGCTTTCATGGCTACCAGGCGCGGGTCAACGACGGCATTGTGACGACGCGGTTTCTCGGGTCTGAAGTCGTAGCGCCGCTCGTTCTGGTCCCCTTCGGCGATGGGCACGTACAGATCGACCCGCTCCTCGAGGCGTTCGAACACCGCGGAGTTCACGTACCCGCCGTCTGCCAGTATGCGTTTCGCTGTGCCTACGCAGGCGGGAATGCTTTCCAGGGCCGGCTCGAGCTGGTTTGAGTCGCTGGGGGTGCGAACGACATTCGTTGCCAGTACCAGCTGACTTCCATCAGCATCGACCACGGCCTGCGCGTTGTAGGCCTGCTCCCAGCTGTCTCGCCGGCTCTTGCGCATAATCGCGCTGTCCGCGTCGGTGAGGTTTATCTGTTTTTGCCCGGGCACTTTGGCCGCGCCGCCGCCACCGCTCCCCGTTGCCCCGTGGTGTTCATCATCGTCGTTCTCGCTCTCGCTGCCGGCGGCACGCTGTTCGAGCTGCCGGCGAGCCTCCACAAGCTTCTCTCGCAGGCGCTCGCGAC